>WTKG01000060.1:1038-2139 GCA_011524475.1 Demequinaceae bacterium | reverse complement strand
AACACGAGTCGCGGTTCCGTGCCCTTGGTCACGATAGATCTCTCCCAGCCATCGCTCGGTGGTTGCGTTCAATGATGTCTGGACGGAGGCTCTTTCCCGACGATCGCTTGTATCTTGCGGAACTCCAACACCTCCTTGGCGGAGACGAAGAAGCCCGTGAGACTCTGAGACGCGGCAGGCAAGCCATGCCCGCTTTTACTCGCCTTGAGGCTGACCTGATCAATCCGTTTGTAAAGGACGGGGACATGGGCCAGTGGCTATCGTTAGTGAATAGGCCGTATGTAGCAGGAGGCTTCGCCCCGTTAGATATTGCGGAGAGCGACCACATTCCATTCGAGAGACTCCGAGCGAACAGCCCGCGATCCGTCTCTGGCGCGACCGTTACTGTTGTGGTCAGTTCCTATCAACCGGATAGTGCTTTAGTGGCCGCGGTCGAATCTATTCTTGCCTCGAGTTGGCGGGACATCGAGGTATGTGTGGTCGACGATTGTTCGCCAGCTGGATACGAAGATGTGTATGAAAGAGTAGCCGCACTTGACTCACGCGTACGGGTGCATCGCCTGGCTCACAACGGGGGGACATATGCTTGCCGCAACTGGGCTCTCGATCACGCTAAAGGCACGTACATCACGTTTCATGACAGTGATGACTGGATGCACCCTGAGCGCATCGAAAGGCAGATGACTCACCTTGAGGCGCACCCGTCACTTCCGGCAAACACCACAGGCTCTGTGCGAGTCACAGAAGACTTACGCTTCACTCATTACCGCACTCCTGTAGGTAAGGTGTGCGAACCGTCTTTGATGTTCCGACGCGAAGAGATGCGCTCACGTGTGGGTTACTTCGACACGGTTCGTAAGGCAGCAGACTCTGAGTATCGATTCCGTATCGCGCGCGCCACTGGAATTCCGGTTCCCACTCTTCCCGGTGCCCCGCTAACTTTTCAGCGAGTAGATGCCAATTCCTTGAGTGGGGACGAGATTCATCGCGACTGGATTCACGTAAGCCGGAGGATATATACGGCCTGTTGGAGACAGTGGCACGAAGACGTTCGTCGTCCCTTTGCGGCTCCCGGAAGACGTGCAATGTATGCGCCTGCCC
>WTKG01000060.1:0-1028 GCA_011524475.1 Demequinaceae bacterium | reverse complement strand
GACTGCACAACAGGCGTACCCCGACTGAAGTTGATGTGGTGATTGCAGTCCCGTATTCGCTTTCGTGGGGCGCACGGAGTCTCGGGAAAGACGTTGCGTCGACTATTCGTGAATTCCGTAAGGCCGGCAGAAGTGTGGCTTTGTGGCCCGTGGAAACTCCCTGGCGCTCAGAGTCCCGACTTCCAGATATGTCTCCCGCGTGGGCTCGCGTGTTGAACGAACACAACGGGGCGGTTGAAGTGGTGATCTCCGGCGACCGCATCACATGTCGTACTTTCGTCATTTCTGACCCTGGTTTAGGGGATGTCTCTCAGAACGATTCGGCGGTTGTAAGCGCCACGAAAGTGGTGCTGGTGGGCAAGCAAAGCGCGTCGGTTGACAATCTTGTGGGAGACGCAGATACGTATGTGAAGGCTGACTTATGGAGAGATGTCCCCAGGGACGTGCTTTAAGACTTAGTTCTGTTAAACCTCCACAAGTTTCTGTGCACGTGCACCCATCCTTAACCTTCTCGTTGTGTCACATACGGTCGAAGCAACCCACTTGGCAATCGCGGCGCTCGCGGATCTTGAGGACGCTCGTGTCCATGTAAGTCGTGCTCTTGCGGTTTCGTGGGTTTCCGATCAGGCGCCCGTGTACCGCGCGGAATTGGAGGCAATGAATCGCTCACTTCTGTGGCTCGAAGACACCGTCGATGCGGTGAGACTCAGATTGCTGGCGCTCGGATCCCCAGTGCCATGAATGACAGCTTGGATGTCAAAGGCGGATTTGCGGGGGCTTCGGCTCGGATTGAGGATCTTGAGCGAGCTTCGCGTGCCCTCGCGTTGGCGAGCGGCGCTTTAGAAGACTGTGCTGCACGACTGGCCCTCATTGACGGACAACTCAGCGCGTGGACTGTGGTGCCGTCGCCAGAGGCCCTCGTGTGCCAGTTGACCATTTCCGGGGCAGAAGAGGCACGCGCACATACCTTGCGTGAAGCAGCTCAGGCAGATCGTGTTTCCCGGCGACTCGCACACGTGGCACATGCT
>WTKG01000045.1 GCA_011524475.1 Demequinaceae bacterium | reverse complement strand
CTCCTGCACTGTGACCCCAGTCACGCGACGCGAACGGATCTTGCCGCGGTCCGAGATGAACTTGCGCAACAGCGCCGTGTCTTTGTAATCAATGGTGGTGACCTTGGCCGCCTTCAGCGGATTCGCTTTCTTGCGCGGCTTCTTCTCTTCAAACTTTGCCATGATTTTCTCCTAAAAAAATTTAGTCGGTGATCGTGATTAGAAAGGGGGCTCGTCAGTAGACGGGGCGGTGGCCCAGGGGTCGGCATCAGAGCCGCCGGCGGGCGCCGGGGCACCAGCGCCACCTGTGCTTGCGCCACCGCTACGCTGCGTCCGCGACACCTTTGCGGTGGCGTAACGCAACGAGGGGCCCACTTCGTCCACCTGGATCTCGTTAACCGTGCGTTTTTGGCCGTCCTGTTCCCAGGACCGCGACACCAACCGCCCCTGCACAATGACGCGAGTCCCCTTAGTGAGCGACTCGGCAACATTCTCTGCTGCCTCCCGCCACAGGGAGCATCGCAAGAAGAGCGTTTCACCGTCTTTCCATTCATTCGTGTTCCGGTCAAAGGAACGCGGAGTGGAGGCGACGGTGAAGTTCACCACGGCCGCTCCGGATTGAATAAAGCGAAGTTCCGGGTCTCCCGTGAGGTTACCCACCACTGTGACCTGTGTGTCGCCTGCCATGAGAACCGCCTTTAGTCTTCGTCCGGGCGAATCAACTTGGTGCGCATGATGGACTCGTTGAGGCCCAACTGGCGGTCCAGTTCTTTCGCCGTCTCAGACGTAGACGTGAAGTTGATGACGGCATAGATGCCGTCATTCTTTTTGTTGATGGGGTAGGCGAGCCGGCGCTTTCCCCAAATATCAACCTTGTCGACAGAGCCCTTGGCTTCTGTCACGACCGTGAGGTACTGGTCGAGAGACGGGCCAACCGTCCGCTCGTCTACCTCCGGGTCGAGGATCACCATCATTTCGTACTGACGCATGTGAAAGACCCATCTCCTTTGGACTTAACGGCCACGGGCTTTCCGCGGCAGGAGGGCAATTCGCGTGCGAGCGCAAGGCGCTCACTACCGCACAAGGGTACCGTGCAATCTCGCCACAACGCACCCCAACGACAGATACCCTCACCATATGAAGGTTTCTGACAATGGCTGGGTGGTGGAGCCAGTTGACGACAACGCTTTCCTGTCACTTGCTCGGAAAGCGAAAAATCCAGTCCCGATCGAACAAACACCGCTCTGGGATCGCTTCGACAAGTCCGTGGAAGGCAGAGAGCCCTGGATGCGCCTGGCGTTAAGGGAGTCGGGAAAGAAAAAAGTTCGGGCAGTAATTGCTCTCACCATGTATACAGGTCGAGGATTTTGTTACCTCTGGGCCAAACATGGGCCTGTGTGGATTACAGCGCCAACTCAAAGCGACGAGAAAGCTTTACGGAAGGCGCTTCGCTCTTTTGTGCTTCAGAAAAATACAAGCGTAAGTTTCATCAGACTCCACGCCGCATTCCCGGCTTCTGACCTCCACGAGTTACTTCAAACCATTACGTACGACCGCACTGTTCAAGTGGATTTAACGGCTCCCTCAGAAAAACGTTTGGCAGATTTATCGCGCTCCACGCGCAAAAAATTACGCAAAGTACAAGGGGACAAAACCTTGAGCGTCCGGGATGAAACGGATATCTCTGCAGAAAATTTCGCCGAGTTGTATGCGATTCATCAAGAAACTGCCGCCCGAGGAGAGTTTGGAATTTTCGGTCGCGATGTTTACCACGGCATGTTGAAATCACTTGCTCCTCATGCGCGGTTGTTCGTGGTGCGGCGCACACACGAAGGTGGCCCCAATAATGAGAACAAAGCACTCGCATGGCTCATCTCAACTTCTTTCGATGGTGGTGGCGTGAACTACTACTCGGCCGCCAACCATGAAGGTCGCGCATGCAACGCGCCGCTACTACTTCGATGGCACGCAATGGAAACCTTTGCTAAAGAAGGAGTTATCACCTACGACTTCATGGGTGTTGATTCTCCGCGATCTCCCAGCCTCAAAGGGGTGGGAGACTTCAAAAGGCAATTTGGCCCAGAAGTAGAGGTCGAGGGTGCCTGGGATGTGCCCATAATCATGTGGCGCTATCAAACATTGAAGGCTGCGCTG
The DNA here is from genome assembly GCA_011524475.1 of Demequinaceae bacterium. Lineage (GTDB taxonomy): Bacteria > Actinomycetota > Actinomycetes > Actinomycetales > Demequinaceae > WTKG01. Next base: position 7 of record WTKG01000045.1, on the reverse strand, counting down.
CGTATTA
>WTKG01000019.1 GCA_011524475.1 Demequinaceae bacterium | reverse complement strand
ACTGCGCGAGTGGCATACCCTCCCGGGGCAGCGCGATGACGGCACTATCGATGCTGAGCACTTGTCGACCTGGGTCAAGGCAGCGCGCCTTGCGCTGTCCGAATGCGGGCGGGGCGCAATCGGGGATGAACAGATTGGCGAGATTCTGGCAGGTTGCGGCGCGGGCGAAGACGGGGTGTGGCCGATCGAGCCCGTTCGCGACCTGATCGGCACGATCCAGAGTTCGCGAGTCGATACGGGCATCCAGATCGGAAAGACCAACCGACGGGGCGTGACGTCGCGCGGAGCGTTCGAAGGAGGAACACAGGAACGCCAACTCGAGAGCGACTACCGCAACATGGCGATCAAGATAGAGAAGTCATGGCCGCGCACCGCCATGATCCTTCGTCGAATCGCGGACTCCTACCAGGCAGATGCACGGCGGCACGACCTCCGAGCCGAGGAGTACGGTGACGCAGACTAGACCCGCATGTGAGCGAGGAACAGGGATGATGCGGCGCTTGCGAGGCGGGAGCGACCTGTGGAATCGCCTACACGACCGCGCCCAAAAACATCAAGAAGCTTTTCAACCAGTTCTTCTTCGAAGGTGGAGCTGAGGGGACTCGAACCCCTGACCCCCTGCATGCCATGCAGGTGCGCTACCAGCTGCGCCACAGCCCCGTGATCATTGATCACCGCCCCGAAGGGCGCATGCCATCATACCGAACGCGGCGGCCTCTCGACACGGGACGTCGCGTTACTCGGCGACTTGACGGCACACAGCGCTACCGGTGGCGTCACACAGCTATGAAGCAACGTTGTATCGCACGAGCGACCAGGGCACATCCCCGCCGCGTTCAAGCACCGACCAGCGTCCATTGCTCTGCCCGCGGAACACGCGTCCCTCTAGCGGCACTTCAAACACGGCACTGACGAAAAGCCGTAAAGCGCTCCCGTGAGACACCAACACCACGTCTGAGTCCCCTGCACCGTCGCACCATTCCTCTGCTGCCTGCACCATGCGGGCGGCGACGGGAGCGTTGTCTTCGTACCCTTCGACATCCGGGTCTCCCCCGGCCTCCCACACTGCAGACTCTTCGGGGTATGCGTCACGCCGCTCGTCTGGGAGCAACCCTTCCCATATCCCGTAGGAACGTTCCATGAGCCTCGCGTCACGATGCGCGGTCACGCCGAGCGCGCTGGCTAACGGATCCGCGGTCATCGCTGCCCGTTGCAGCGGGGATGTCACTACTACGGGATTTTTTTCAATGCGAGGGGCAAGCACGTCGGCAAGGGCCGTGGCCTGGGCTTGGCCCGTCTCGTTAAGCGGAAAATCGCTTTGCCCTTGCAGGCGGTGGGCCGCATTCAAGTCAGTTTGACCATGGCGCACGAGGTAGAGGCGAGTCACGATGCCTCCCTCCAGGGAATGTCGTCGCAGTCCTTCCACAGGCGTTCGAGGTCGTAGTAGTCGCGTTCCTCTGCATGCATCACATGCACAATGATCTCGTTAAAGTCCAGCAACGCCCACCTGCCTTCACGGACACCTTCACGCCGCACAGCCGTGCGCCCATGTTCCCGCAGGTGCTCCTCCACCCGTTCAGCAATCGCGGTGACCTGCCGTTCGCTCGCCCCCGTGGCCACCACAAACGCATCTGCCAACGGGAACACCCCGGTGACGTCAAAAGCAACGATGTCGGTGGCTTTCACGTCGTCTGCCGCGAGCGCAGCAATACGCGTACATTCCAGCGCGGTATCCGATGCAGGCACGTGAATTAGGCCGCCAAGTTATAGACGACGACACCGATCACAAAGAAGGCCGCACCTAAGACGGCAATCTGTGGCCATCCAAAATGCTTAATACCGCCGGCGGGATGCGGTTCCACCTGAGGTCGAGGGATCACACCTGTCGCTGGCCCCACCACACGCACCCCTGCAGTGCCGGGGCCCGTCACATACGCCGGGACGGGAGGTTGAGTGCCTGTCATAGAGCTCACGACCGTGGGGATGGGACCGGTGACAGGCGGAGCCATGGGCGGCAAAGGTGGTGCCTCCAGTGCATTGCCTGGAGTCGCAGGACCCCCAGGAGGTGGCGGCACAGAAGAAGGCGCCTGGGTAGATACGGCAGGCTTTTCGCCCTCTTTCGAGAGAGTCGCTTCAGGAGTTGTGGGCGCGATAGT
>WTKG01000037.1 GCA_011524475.1 Demequinaceae bacterium | reverse complement strand
CGTTGGGCCACGATCACCAAGAACGTATTGATGATCAAGTAAGCGCCCACGAACACGGCAATGAAGGCAAAGGCCAACGTGAAGGTATCCACGATGGACAGTGCGTCACTGAGATCCGCGATTATTTCTTCTGTTTTTTGTTCTCCCGTGAGTGCGCGAGCACCTTCGGGGAGGATCGCGTTAATGTCCGTGACGATCTGGTCGATGTCCGCACCTTCGGCTGCGACCACTTGGAAGTCCTCATATCCGGTTTCGACACCGGAAATCGATCTCACGCCTTCCACTGTTGTCCAGCTCAAAGTGGCACCCTGGGTGGAGTTGTTTTCTCCGAATTGGGCAAGCCCGACTACCGTGAACTCGGTGACACCTGTGGGCCCTGCGGCCCGGACAGTGTCTCCCACGGCAGCGTTCAGTTGCGCTGCACCGTCTACGTCGATCACAATCTCTGCGCCCGACTGGGGAGCGTTCCCCTCCAGGAGTGTCACGTTGGTGTTGGATTCAATGTCTACCCAGTTGAAGAACAGGTTCGGTGGACCGTTTTGGCCCAGCGGAACGCCTTCTTCTGAAAGGTATGCACCTACGGCGGAGACGTTACCTACGACTGTGGTCACTCCGTCGACTTGCGCGATCTCATTCAGTAAAGCGTCGTCGAAGTCCCCGAGGAGTGTTCCACCGGCCGTACCAGCCGAACCGTTGCCTTCTTCTGCTTCGGATTCTTCGGCTTCTACCAGCACGTCTACATCACCGTAAATCTCGCCGTAGAGCTGGTTAAAGCCGTTTTGAATAGAGTTGGTGAGTGACTGCATGGTCACAATGAGGCCGACCCCTAGGGAGGCGGCGAAGACGGTAAGCAGTAGCCGTAGCGGCTTGTGCCGGACGGATTTGAGTGCGAGCCTAAACATGGTTTATTCGCCCAGGCTCTTCATGCGCTCGAGGACGCTATCGGCAGTGGGCTTGTCGATCCGGTCCACAATTTTTCCATCGGCCAAGAACAGCACGGAATCCGCATACGAGGCGGCAGTGGGGTCGTGGGTCACCATCACGATGGTTTGCCCGAATTCCTTTACGGCCCGCCGCAAGAAGTTGAGCAGTTCTCCGCCCGAGCGAGAGTCGAGGTTTCCTGACGGCTCGTCCGCGAAGATAATTTTTGGCCGCGCGACGAGAGCGCGGGCTACCGCGACTCGCTGTTGTTGGCCCCCGGACAACTCTGCTGGAAGGTGGTCCAGGCGGTCCCGCAGTCCCAGCACGTCAATAACCGAATCGAACCATTCTTGGTCCACGCTGCGCCGGGCGATGTCTTGAGGCAGACGAATGTTCTCTTCCCCGGTAAGCGACGGAATGAGGTTGAACGACTGGAAGATAAATCCGATGTTGTCTCGACGTACCTTGGTGATGTCCCGCTCCGCGAGGGCACTCAACTCAATGTCGTCAATAAAAGACGAACCGCTGGTGAGCACGTCCAAGCCCGCCAGAGTATGCAACAGGGTGGATTTTCCTGATCCGGAGGGTCCCATCACGGCGGTGAACTTGCCGCGAGGTATTTCCACATCGATTCCATCGAGTGCGTGAACGACCATGTCGTCTTTGCCGTACGTTTTGCGACCGTTCACCATCCGTGCGGCGAAGTCAGTCGTGGTTGTTGTTCCAGGCATGACATACCTTTCGTGTGTCCTTGAAGTAATGGATCCAGTGTCGCGGTAGCAGGCATCGACGGCCATCGGCCACAAGGACTGTTTCTTCCCTCATCCGCACGGCGGAGGTGATGCTTTTATCTTCCGGGAGTGACGATTCCAGACTCGTACGCTTCCACCACTGCTTGGACGCGGTCTCGTACCCCGAGTTTGGTCAAAATATGGCTCACATGTGTTTTTACCGTGGTTGCTTCCACAAATAATTCCGTTGCGATCTCTTGGTTGGACAGCCCTTGCGCGATGAGTTGGAGCACTTCTACCTCTCGCTGAGACAGGTCTCCGATCGCCTCAGGATCGGGGGACTCCTGACGGGCAGCCTTCCCCGACGCAAACTGCGCAATGACGCGTTTGGTGACTTCGGGCGCAAGCAACGCATCACCTGCGGCAACCACCCGTACAGCATCGACAAGGGTGTCTCCAGCAGCAGACTTCAGCAGAAAACCGGAAGCTCCTGCGCGCAGTGCCTCGTACACATAGTCGTCGCTATCGAAAGTGGTGAGAACAATGACGCGCGCATCGGGATGTTCTTCCACGATGCTACGAGTGGCGGTGAGCCCATCCATTGTGGGCATACGAATATCCATGAGCACCACGTCCGGGGCATGCTCTTTCACCGCGGTGAGTGCAGTGGTTCCATCGTCCGCATCTGCCACCACCTCGACGTCCTCTTCGGCATCCAGAATCATGGTGAGGCCTGAACGCACCATTGCTTGGTCGTCGACTACCAGAACTCGAATCACAGTCGCACTCTAACGTGTGCGTGGCATAGCAGGGCTGGTGGTGTCGTCGTGGCTCGGCAGGGTTGCCCGCACTCTAAAGCCGCCCCCTGGTCGTGGCCCCACGTCCAAGGTTCCTCCGAGCGCCTGGACGCGTTCCTTCATGCCGACGACTCCATGGCCTCCGGATTGCAGCGCCACCTCTGTCACGCTCCCACGGCCGTCGTCCTCGATGGTGATACGCACGGTGTCTGCTTGACGCACAATCGTCACGTCGGCGCGGGCGCCTTCTCCTGCGTGTTTCAGGATGTTGGTGAGTGATTCCTGCACGATTCGATATGCGCTTAATTCCACGCCGGCGGGGACGTGTGCATTGCCCTCGATGGTGAGAGATACCGGAACACCCGCTTCTCGTACCTGATCTGCCAGCATTTCGAGCCCTGCGAGGGAAGGCGCTGGGGCGAGGTCGGTCATCCCTGTCCCCACTACCGGTGCACCGAGCGTAGGAGTGGTCTGCCCTGAATCATCTGTGGAGTCACGTAACACCGCGATCATCCGATGCATTTCTTCCAGCCCCTTGCGCCCCGATTCGCTGATGTTGTCGAGAGTCTCCGCAACAGTGGGATCAGAGGTGGCTCTTTTGGCTCCTTCGGCCTGCAGGGTGATGACAGTAATCTCATGTGCCACCACGTCGTGAAGTTCGCGAGCGATGCGTGCGCGTTCTGACCGCACCGCGGCGTCGGCAGCGTCTTTTTGTGCGGCTGCCGTCGCCTGATTTTCCAGTTCGAGTTGAGTGATGGTGGCACGGGAGATCGCGTCCGCACGACCAATAGCGTAGGGAACGGCCACATAAAGGCCGACGCTCACCAATTCGATCCAGCCGACGACGCCCACCCAGAACACTCCCACGGCAGTCCAGCCCACCGCAGCAATGAAGACGATACTCGCCGCGATCCACGAACGTCGGGGAGGAAGGTGTGCGCCTAAGGCGTGTACGGCGACAATAATTCCTGCCGCAGCCAGGGTCGGCTCATAGTTGATTCCTCGATCAATAGCCCAGGCGAGTGCAATCACGGCCATTACTGTTCTGGGGGCTAGTTGCCTCCACATCAGCGGTAGCGTCATGGCTCCAATCAGCACATAACCGACCGTGTCCCGCATGCGTAGAGAGTCGTCTTGCCCACCTATCTGGTTGACGGCCAGCAGGCTGAGCGCAAAGAGACCACAGGCGATCGCGAGGTCGTGGATGCGACGTTGACGCGCCAGTGCCATCAGTCGGTCAGGATTCATAGCGTGATCGTACGTGGTGGCGTGGAAGCACACCATCGACCGAAAGGCTGATTCAGGGGATGCCTTACCTAGGAGTCGCCGCGCTTCTGCCAACGGAAGGTCACAAGAGCCAGGATGAACCCCACCACTACCCAGGCGGCCAGCACCAGGGCGCCGGTGGTGAGTTCATAACTCATTCGGGCTTCAGCTTGTGCGAAATCTTCTGGCAGGAACACCGATCGCATCCCTTGGGCAAGCCATTTGAGCGGAAAGAACTCGGCGACGGTCTGGAGGAAGCCAGGTAGCTGCGTAAAAACGAAGAACACCCCTGACGTGAACTGCAAATACAAGACCATGGGGGTGATGATGGCGGATGCCGCGCGCCCTGAACTGGGCAGTGACGATACGGCAATTCCCAGCAGGGTTGACCCCGTCACTCCGAGCAAGAAAACCCATGCGAACGTGAGCCAGGGATCGAGGCCCGTAGGTAAGGACACCCCGTAGAAGGCGACCCCCATCGCTATCAGCAAGGCAACCTGCACAGCAGAGACGAACAAGACGTGCAGAACTTTGCCGCCAAAGTATGCGGCAGGGGGCAGCGGAGTGCCGCGCAACCTTTTCAGCACTCCGTTGTCACGATCAATCGCAATGGCAATTCCCAAGGACTGGAAACCGGTGTTGAGAATTCCCGAAGCAATGAGGCCCGCCAGCAGATATTGGGGAAAGGTGACACCGAATGCGAGTTCTTGACCACCAAATATTGCCCCGAACAGCACCATAAAAATGATGGGGAAAGAGAAGATGAAAATCATTTGGTCGCGGCTGCGTACGAACTCGACATTTTCTAAACGTGCGCGTTCAAGCGTGAGTGCCACGAGGGAGGGGCGCGTGTTCATGAGTCCTCCTCGGTACGCAGGTCAGTGAGGTCGAGGTACACGTCCTCGAGCGATGGCCGGCTGATTTCCAGGTCCGGCACCTCTCCCTTATGTTTCGCCAAGAGAGTGCGTGCGAACGCGGTGGGGGTGGTGGTGCGTTTTTCGTGTGCACCGGAAGCATCCCGCCACCTCACGACCGCCTCTCCGGCGCGACCGCGTAACCCCGCAGGAGTGTCCTCTGCGACCTTAGCTCCCTGGGCAATGATGGCTACTTTGTCAGCCAAGTAGTCAGCCTCATCCAAATAGTGGGTGGTCAGCACAATGGTGGAACCGTCGTCTTTGATGGACCTGATGAGTTTCCAAAACGCCCGCCGCACATCAGGGTCGAAACCGGTAGTGGGCTCGTCAAGAAAAACGAGTTCCGGGCGCCCCACCACGGCAAGGGCAACCTCTAGGCGACGTTGTTGACCGCCAGACATTGACATTGCTTTTGCGTCAGCCTTTTCGGTGAGGCCCACGGCGTCAATGACCTCGTCCACCTCACGTGGGTGGGGGTACAGATGTGCCATATGGGTGACGGATTCACGCACAGTCAGCAACGAGGACACTGCAGTGGATTGCAACACGATTCCCAATTTTTCTCGCCATGCCCGGCCCGCTTTTTCTGGGTCGGCCCCGAGCACTGACACGTGTCCAGATGTCCGTTTACGAAAGCCTTCGAGGATTTCCACCGTGGTGGACTTGCCTGCACCGTTGGGACCGAGCAGGGCAAAGATGTGACCCTCCTCTATCTCGAGGTCCAGTCCGTTGACGGCATGTAATTCGCCATACGTCTTCACGAGTTCTGCTACTTCGATCGCATTGCCCATGTCTACTCCGTCACCAGTGCCTGAATACGGCCAAGCCCTTCTTTCAAGTCGTTGTCGCTTAAGGCATAGCTAAGGCGGGCATAACCAGACGGGCCAAAAGCCTCCCCGGGAACGATGGCCACCTCTGCCTCTTCGAGAATTATTTGTGCAAGCTCTGCAGACGTAGAGGCTGTGCGCCCCCGAATGGACCGCCCCAGCAGCCCTTCGACTGAGGGGTAGGCGTAGAAGGCGCCGCGCGGGGTGGGGCAGGTGATTCCCTCGATGTCGTTAAGCATGCTCACCATGGTGGTGCGGCGGCGGTCAAAGGCTTCCCGCATGCGATGCACCTCGTCCATGGGCCCTTCGAGAGCGGCAAGGGCTGCGCGCTGTGCCACGTTTGAAACATTGCTGGTGAGGTGGCCTTGGAAATTCGTGGCGGCTTTGATGACGTCTGTAGGCCCCGTCATCCATCCCACGCGCCAGCCAGTCATGGCGAAGGTTTTTGCTACCCCGTTCACCACGATTGCCTGGTCGGCGAGGTCAGGCACGACGCGCAAAAGGGGAGTGAATTCAGCGTCGTCGTAGGTGAGGTGTTCGTAAATTTCGTCCGTGATAACCCACAGGCCTTTGTCGAGTGCCCACTCGCCGATGGCACGGGTCTGTTCCGGGGAGTACACCGCCCCGGTGGGGTTGGAGGGAGAGCACAGCAACACCGCCTTGGTGCGTTCTGTGCGATGTGCCTCCAGTTGTTCTGGGGTGACGAGGTAGTTCGCCTCAGGCCCCGCAAAAACTTCTACGGTGGTGCCGCCGGCGAGCGCTATTGCTTCGGGATAGGTGGTCCAGTACGGCGTCGGCAACAGCACTTCGTCGCCTGGGTCTAGTAGTGAAGCGAAGGCCTGGAAGACAGCCTGTTTTCCCCCATTGGTTACCAAGGTGTTGCCTGCGTTAATGGAATAGCCAGAATTACGGGTGGTCACGGTCGCGATCGCTTCGCGCAATTCGGGGAGGCCAGCGGCTGGCGTGTAGCGGTGGTTGGTGGGTTCACGCGCGGCGGCGATGGCTGCTTCCACAATGTGGCCCGGAGTGGGGAAGTCAGGTTCTCCTGCACCGAAGCCGATCACCGGTGCGCCTGCTGCGCGAAGTTCTTTTGCTTTGGCAGTCACGGACAAGGTCGCGGAGGGGGCGATGCCGCCCAACCGTGTAGAGACGCGAGTACGAGGAGTGGTCATCTATCCATTGTGGCATTGCTCAGTGCCTCTATGAGGCTGCCTCGCGGTCGCACCTACGTCGTTAGACGCGTGCGACGTTGTCCCGTACACTTGCCGTTTGGCGATTGACAATCGTCATGATTTTGCGCGCCTGCGTGCAGAAGACGTGAGTTGTCGTCAAGACGGGGAACCAACCCCCCGAAGGGCAGTGGCGCAATTGGTAGCGCATCGGTCTCCAAAACCGACGGTTGGGGGTTCGAGTCCCTCCTGCCCTGCGTGACACGGATCTTCCGTGTCCGCACCCGAGATGAAAAGGACTCATGGTGAGCGAATCAGTAGTGGCTGACGCGGGAGAGAAAGACCCCCGTCACGAGAAGGCGGGCGCCAATCCGTTCTCACGCCTCGCGCTGTTTGTGCGCCAGGTAGTTGCCGAGATGCGCCGGGTGGTGACGCCATCCCGCGATGAGGTAGTGCGGTACACCATCATTGTGCTGGTTTTTGTGGCGATCATGATGGCGCTCATATTTGCTTTTGATTACGCGTTCAGCAGGGGCGCGGCCTGGGTTTTTGGTGGCTAACGCCGCATGAGTGTGGGAGAAGACGTGACAGATCAAGAAATCGAAGAAGTAGACAGCGCTGCAACGCAGGTGACCGGCGAAGCAGACGACGCCATGGTGGTGGAGTCTGCACCCGTGGAGCCAGCCGCACCCGTGACAGAAACGGATGACGCCGCGGGCGACTCCGCTTCTGAGGAAGAGGCTGTTGTGGAAGCGGAGGCGTCCGTTGAAGACCCGGTCGAAGAATTTAAGGCAGGGCTGCGGGCGCAGTTTGGCGAGTGGTACGTCGTGCACTCGTATTCTGGACATGAAAAGCGCGTGAAGCAGGCGATTGAACACCGCACGGAGTCACTCCACATGGAGGACTACATCTTTCAGGTGGAAGTTCCAACCGAGCAGGTCACAGAGGTACGTGGCGGCCAAAAACGTACGGTCACTCGGGTGCGTATCCCCGGGTATGTGTTGGTGCGGATGGACCTTACGGATGAGTCGTGGGGAGCAGTGCGTAACACTCCTGGCGTGACCGGGTTTGTGGGCCAGTCACACCAGCCCATTCCGCTGACCATTGATGAGGTCTACTCGATGCTTGCGCCGGAGGTAAGCGAGTCCACGCGCGAGGAGACTCCCGCTGCTCAGACACCTGCGAAGATTATCGACGTAGATTACGAAGTCGGTGAATCCATCACAGTTATTGATGGACCGTTCGCGACTCTTCCGGGCACCATCTCGGAAATCAGTGTGGAGTCCCAGAAACTCCACGTACTCGTATCAATCTTTGGCCGGGAAACTCCGGTCGAGCTTTCGTTCCACCAGGTTCAGAAGCTGAGCTAGAACGAAAGGATGGCGACTCGCGTCGCTACCAGAAAGAAAAGGACCCCCATGGCACCCAAGAAGAAGGCCGTCGGCTTTATCAAGCTGCAGATCCAGGCTGGAGCCGCGAACCCCGCGCCTCCGGTTGGCCCTGCACTTGGTCAGCATGGCGTCAACATCATGGACTTCTGTAAGGCGTACAACGCTGCGACAGAGTCCCAACGTGGCAACATCATTCCCGTCGAGATCACGGTGTACGAAGACCGTTCTTTCGACTTCATCACTAAGACCCCTCCGGCTGCAGACCTGATCAAGAAGGCTGCCGGTGTGAAGAAGGGTTCTGGCGTTCCGCACACGGACAAGGTGGGTTCCATCACCGATGCTCAGTGTCGCGAAATTGCCGAGATGAAGATGAAAGACCTCAACGCCAACGATATCGACGCAGCAGCAAAAATCATTGCCGGCACCGCCCGGTCGATGGGAATTACCGTTCAGTAAATACACCTAGTGGGAGGGTCGCGCTGGCCCGCACCACGACTGCACAGAAAGAGAAGCAGATGACTAAGCGCAGCAAGGCCTACCGCGACGCAGAGAAGCTTGTGGACCGGAACCAGGCCTACACCCCTATTGAGGCAGTCCGCCTCGCTCAGAAGACGTCGTCAACGAAACATGACGCCACCATTGATGTGGTGTTCAAGTTAGGCGTTGACCCTCGTCAGGCGGATCAAGCAGTCCGCTCGACAGTGATTCTTCCCCACGGAACTGGCAAGACTTCTCGGGTCCTGGTCTTTGCCAACGCAGACAAGGCAGAAGCGGCCAAAGCCGCCGGTGCGGACATCGTGGGTGGGGATGAACTCATTGAAGAAGTCCAGGGCGGCCGCTCGGACTTTGACGCGGTGGTGGCAACCCCCGACCTGATGGGAAAGGTGGGTCGGCTCGGTAAAGTGCTCGGCCCTCGGGGGCTTATGCCCAACCCGAAGACCGGCACCGTGACGATGGACGTTGCAAAGGCCGTGTCAGACATCAAGGGCGGAAAGATCGAATTCCGAGTAGACAAGCACTCGAACTTGCACACCGTTATTGGGAAGGCCTCGTTCGGCGATGCCAAATTACTGGAGAACCTTCACACCGTGGTGGATGAGGTAGAGCGAGTGAAGCCCTCCTCCTCGAAGGGTACGTACATTCTCAAGTGTTCCATTTCCTCGACCACCGGTCCGGGGATCTTGGTAGACACCGCAGCGGAATTCACCGCGAACTAGTAGTGGAACTCACGCGGGGCCGGGGTTTCCGGCCCCGCGTGACGTGTCTCTAGGTGCGTGCCTGGGGCCTTTGTTCCGGTCCCTAACTTGCGCCTCCACCTTCTCGCCCGTACTATTCATTTCGCCCAAGACCGCCGGTCGACTGGGATGGTGATCCGTATGGATTGCTTGACCAGACCGAAGTCCCGCAGCAGCGGAGGCCAGCGCAGGTGAGACTGACAGCTTCGTGCTGTGAACCATGGGCGGCCTATGCGCCGCCCTTTGTGTTCTCGGCGTGAGGTAGATGGCCGGTATGTCGGCCATGCCAGCCCCGCCTGTGCGGGGCTTTTCTGTTGGGGGTAGGTGGTCTCACCAATGGAAGGACAAGCATGGCGACGCCTGACAAGGTGGCAGCGGTGGCCGAACTCACGGAACTGTTCCGTAGTTCGAATGCCGTTTTCGTCACTGAGTACCGCGGACTATCCGTCCCGCAGCTTGCAGAGTTGCGTGGCGCAATCCGTGGTGAGGCAACGTATTCCGTTGCTAAGAACACGCTGGTGAAGCGTGCCGCCGCTGAGGCCAATGTAGAGGGACTTGATTCTCTCTTCGGTGGCCCCACGGCGATTGCCTTTGTCACCGGAGATCCGGTGGCAGTGGCGAAGGGCTTTAAGAATTTTGGAAAAGAGAATGAGTCCCTTGTGATCAAGGGAGGCGTCATGGAAGGCGCACTCATTTCTTCAGAAGAAATTGCCAAGCTCGCAAGCCTCGAATCGCGTGAGGTTCTGCTCGCGAAGGCTGCCGGCGCTCTCAAAGCGTCGCTGTTCAACGCGGCATACATGTTCACAGCGCCAGCGGCTCAGGCTGCTCGCACCGTGGACGCCCTGCGTGCCAAGCAGGAAACCGCGGCCTAGGTCGCATTACCGAAAACATCTGCGTCACGCAGGAAACAGAAAAGGACAACCATCATGGCAAAGCTCAGCACTGATGAGCTGATTGATGCTTTTAAGGAGCTCTCGCTTATTGAGCTCAACGACTTCGTAAAGAAGTTCGAAGAGGTATTTGAAGTCACTGCAGCTGCCCCGGCCGCTGTAGCGGTAGCAGCACCTGCCGGCGGCGACGCTGGCGGCGAGGCTGCTGCAGAGAAGGACGAGTTCGACGTCATCCTCGAAGAGGTCGGCGGGCAGAAGATTGCTGTCATTAAGGAGGTGCGCGCCCTTACGAGCCTCGGTTTGGGAGAGGCGAAGGCCCTCGTGGACGGTGCCCCGAAGCCCGTGCTGGAAGGCGCGAACAAAGAAGATGCCGAGAAGGCAAAGGAAGCACTCGAGGGCGCTGGCGCGACCGTGTCGCTCAAGTAGTTTTCTTTTGCTTACTGGTGGGGGCGGAGTCGCGTAGCGGCTCCGCCCCCACACTTTTCCCCAAGTTCTAGGCGAGACTTTTCTGTGTCTGTCCCTCCGGGTAATGTCTGCGCGTAGGTGACCGCGAGGCGTTCCACGTATCGCTAAAGATGTGCTGTGGACAGACGTGCCGGCTGCGTGTACACTCGGCTTTTGCGTTGCCAATTTGTCCTGCCCTCATATGCCTACCTTGTATGTGCCTCCGGGTGCGTCGAGGATCCGGTGGAGCCGTGGCTAGCAACGCGCCGCACCGAGTGGATTCGTAGGGAAGGACCCCCTGTTGGCTGCCTCGCGCACCTCAACCGCAATTAAAAATCGCTGCGCCTCTGGGCGCGTTTC
>WTKG01000163.1 GCA_011524475.1 Demequinaceae bacterium | reverse complement strand
GTCCGTTACGGGAAAATCATTGTGATGACGGACGCGGATGTGGACGGTGCACATATTCGCACCTTGCTTTTGACGCTCTTCTTTAGATACATGCGCCCCCTGGTAGATGCTGGCCGGGTTTATGCGGCGGTGCCTCCACTGCACCGAGTGGAAGTTGCCGCCTCCGCCCGTAAGAAGGCCGAAACGATCTACACCTATTCAGAGGCTGAACTCCAGAAAACTTTGTCGGCTTTGGGGCGTGCGGGGCGCACCTATAACAAAGACATTCAACGCTATAAAGGTCTGGGCGAGATGGACGCCGACCAGCTCGCGGAGACCACTATGGATCCCGACAAGCGCACATTGCGGCGCATCACGAGCGCAGATGCGCATCGGGCGGAACAGGTATTCGAACTTCTCATGGGTAACGATGTGGCTCCCCGCAAAGAATTTATTGTGGCGGGAAGTCGCACCCTCGATGTCACGCGTATTGACGCTTAATTTGTGTGCCATGGCAGGCGCTGCGCATGCCACAACGCTGGCGATTTAGCCGATACCTGCCACAGGTGCCGCGAGAGGGGTGCCGCTCCCGTCACGTTTGCCGTGCGATGTGGGTAAGTCGATGGGTTGGCCGCCACCGGAGGTAGCCACTGCAGGAGAGGGGCCCACCCAAGCAGACATAAGGTGGTCTTCGCCCTTCAAAAACTTGTGGCACCGCACTCCGGACGTTGCACGCCCCTTAGCGGGATACTCCGCAAGAGGAGTGACTTTGGCAGAACCTGGGGTGGTGCCAGGTAGGGCACTCGAAGGGCCAGCAATGGTCACGACGACAGACGAATCACTACCTGGTTCCAGTGCAGTGGCATAACGCACTGTGTGATCGGGAGAGATTTTTGCTCCTGTCATTCCTGCAGCGGAGCGGCCCTGGGGGCGTACAGCCGCTGCAGGGAAACGGATGAGTCGGGCATCCGTTGTGACCCATACCAGGTCGGCTTCTTCGGAGGCGGGACATGCGCCCACCACGTAATCGCCGTCTTTCAACGCAATCACCTCCCATGAATCCCGTTGAGGGGCTTCCTCCGCTTTGAGCCGTTTGACAGTTCCATGAGCAGTCATGAGAGCGAGGGGCCGGTCGTCTTCAAGGGGCACCAGCGTCACTGCTGTTTCTCCACGCTCAAGAGATACCATTTCCGAAAGGGGAACGCCTCCTCCTAGGGAAGGAGGATCTTCGGTGGGGGCAAGCGCAGGAAGATCCAGCATGGATAGCCGCACGATGCGTCCTGTGCTTGTGACTACTCCCACGGAAGATCGAGTAGAGGTCCGGACCACAGCCTGGACAACGTCGTGTGCGCTGCGGCGTCCCTGCCGGGCAACGGGGTCGTCGTTCGTGGTGCGGGCCACGAGTCCGGTGACGCTCAACAACGCAAAACATGCAGTGTCTTCGATTTCTAAAGGGGCGGCGGTAGAGGCGGTGCTCGCACCTGAGTCTGCTAACAAAATTGTGCGTCGAGGCGTTCCGTAGGCAGACGCAGTGGCCTCCATTTCGGAGCTGACCAGAGATTGCAGTGATGATTCGCTTGCCAGAATCTGTTCGAGTTCCGTTATTTCTGCACGTAACTTTTTTGCTTCGTTTTCCAATTCCAGGCGCGATAGTTTGGTGAGCCTACGCAGACGCAACTCAAGAATGTAATCAGCCTGCGCGTCCGACAAGTTCCATTGAGCGCACAACTGCTCGTGAGCTTCGCGGGTGTTCTCAGAATTGCGGATTATCTGGATTACCGCGTCAATGTCCACAATTGCGCGCAAGAGTCCATCGACCAGGTGTAGGCGCTCCTGGCGCGCAGCGAGGCGATGTTCGCTGCGACGCCGAGTAACTTCTAGCCGATGGTCAATCCACACCTGCAGCATGTGCCGAAGCCCCAGTTGTTGAGGCTGCCCCTCGACCAGAGCAACGTTATTGATCGAAAAAGATTCTTCTAGTGGGGTGAGGGAGTACAAAGATTCGAGTACTGCTTCGGGATTGAAGCCAGCCTTTACTTCAATCACGAGCCGCAAGCCATGTTCCCGATCCGTCAGGTCCGTCACAGCGGCGACGCCCTCAAGTTTGCGCCGGGTCACGGCGTCTTTAATTTTTTCCGTGACCTTTTCCGGTCCCACCAAATATGGCAGTTCCGTCACCACGATTCCCTGTCTGCGGGCAGAAACCTTTTCGATCCGAGCAGTGGCACGTGTCTTGAATGCACCTTTTCCGGTCTCGTAGGCCTGGGCTATTCCGGACAGACCGACGATTTTCCCTCCCGTAGGAAGATCTGGGCCTGGCACAAAACGCATCAAATCTGCTGTCGTTGCGCGCGGGTTTTCGAGCAAGTGGCGTGCAGCAGAGATTACTTCCACCAGATTGTGAGGAGCCATGTTGGTCGCCATGCCCACGGCAATTCCTGCTGCGCCGTTGACGAGCAGGGAGGGGATAGCTGCAGGCAACACTTCTGGTTGTGTCAATTTATTGTCGTAATTGGCGACAAAAGTCACGACATCTTCGTTGAGGTCCGCAATCATTGCTTCCGCGCCGGGTGCAAGCCGAGCCTCTGTGTATCGAGCAGCCGCAGGCCCGTCATCGAGCGAACCGAAGTTTCCGTGACCATCAATCAGGGGCAATCGAAGAGAAAAATGCTGTGCCATTCGCACCAGTGCGTCATAGATTGCCTGGTCTCCGTGAGGGTGGTATTTACCCATCACCTCGCCTACCACGCGGGAACTTTTCACGTGGGCTTTGTGGGGGTTCAGGCCCAGCTGCCCCATCGCGTGAATGATGCGCCGTTGTACTGGTTTCAGCCCATCTCGGGCGTCAGGGAGAGCCCGCGAGTAGATCACCGAATAGGCGTATTCAAGAAAAGAAGATTCCATTTCGGTGCCGACATCAATGTCGACGATGCTGTCAGAATCGGTTGTCACTAAAGGCGCGACCATTCGTGTACATGGCTCCTTGGAAGTAGTCAGGATCATTGTCGCGCGTCACGACTGCTCAGGGGGCGCGACGCGCCTTGAGCTTCAGAGGTGAAACAATGACGGACATGACACAGACTCTCGATGAGGCAGTTGCCGCGGCGGGTTACTACCCCGCGCTTGCCTCTCACGTACTGCGCAGCGCCTTGGCCGGCGAGGATGTGCGTGACTACTACGTTCACTCAGAAACGACTTTTGCGGACTCTGAAGTGCGCAGACACATGTCGATCTTGGCGTTGACGGCCACTCGTCTATTACGCATCCACATTGATGACGGTGTGACGCAAGGGGAACACGCGTCTACTGCCGCGCAAGCAACGGCGGAATCGGCTCTGTTGCGATCTATCAACTCTGTTGCTCTCACCACGGTTGTGCACGAGCCAGAAAAATTTTCCGACGGAGACACAGTGAGCGAACTTGTCCTCGCAGTGGGATGGGGAGTGCATTCTCGTATCGAGCTAGAGCCTGCTACCTGCGGCGATGAGAACTGCGACGCGGATCATGGGTTCTCCGGAGGAATGACAGGAGACGACACTCTCGTGCGAGTGAGCACCTTGGCGGATGGCCCCGGTGCAGTACAGGATTTGGAGCGATTCGCACGCACAGTACAGGCTGCGGTCGGAACGGCAGGATGAGTCTTTCTGATCGTCTCCAGGAAGCCGGGTTGCTGGTGCCCGGAGGTGGTCAGCCTGACATAGGGGCAGTCTTGTCAGGCAGTTTGGCGTCCCTTGGTATGGCCGATCACGTGCGGGTGCGTGACTCGCGTGCAGATCAACAGGCACTGACAATTCCGGATGCACAGCATGTGGTGATTGTTCTCGTGGATGGCATGGGGAATCGGCTTCTCGAGCAATATAGAGGGCATACTCCCTTTCTCCGTGGCACCTCTGGGGTAGTTGCGCATTCCCCCTACCCCTCCACTACAGCCGCGGCTTTGGCAAGTTTCGGTACTGGCTGTTCCGTGGGAGCCACCGGCATGACGGGTTACACAGCACGCGACCCTGACAGCGGAGAATTACTCAACTTGGTGTCGTGGGACAACGAGGCAGACCCTCACGCTTGGCAACGCCGGCCCTCTCTCATGGCGAAGGCAGCGGAGGCGGGATGTGACACGGCAACGGTGAGCAAGCCGCGGTTTCGAGACAGTGGTTTGACCACTGCAGCCCTCGGTGGCGGAGTTTTTATGGGCGCAGAGACGCTGGCGGAGCGCATAGACATCGCTATTCGGCGGGTGCAGAGCCCAGGGTTGACGTATGTCTACACCGGAGACCTCGATGCCGCGGGTCATGCCCACGGCCCCGGAAGTAGTGAATGGCTTGCGGAACTTGAAAATGTGGATCGCGAGCTCTCTCGGTTAGCGCAGGAATTACCTGGAGGTTCAGTGATGGTGGTGACCGCTGACCATGGGATGGTGACAGTCACGGAGGGGCCACAATGGGATGTGGCACACAATCAAGACCTCCGCCGTGATGTAGAGCTGATTGCAGGAGAACCACGCGCTCTTCACGTACACCTCACCGCTGATGCTGATGTGGGTGTAGCCGAACATAGATGGTCACATGTTCTTGAGGGTTACGCGGTGGTGTCGTCACGGGAAGAGGCCATAGGGGCAGGGTTTTTTGGCGAGGTGGAAGACCATGTCCTGGCGCGCATTGGTGATCTTGTAGTAGCTATGACAGGGAACGCCACCGCGGTAGATTCACGAGTGCAATCTCCCTCTTCGATGGCCCTGCCCGGCATGCATGGCTCTCTTACTCCAGAGGAAGTGGAAATCCCAGTCCGTGTCATTGAAGGGGGCGCATAATGGCAGAGTTGGTTTTCTTTACCGGCACGATGGATTGCGGAAAATCCACTCTGGCGTTGCAGATGAATCACAACCACGCTGCTCGTGGTCGCCTCGGAGTGATGTTCTCCTCACGTGACCGTGCCGGAGACTCGCGGGTGTCGTCCAGGCTCGGCCTCGAAGTACCTGCGCGTGAGGTGCACGAGGACACTGACCTGTGGGACGAGGTCACTCGCCTGCACGCAGAAGGCACTGCCGTGGACTACGTCGTGTGCGACGAGGCTCAGTTCTATTCGGCAGATCACATTGAACAGCTCGCTCGTCTGGTAGACGACATGGATATTGACGTTTTTGCTTTTGGAATTACCGCAGACTTCCGTACGGAACTTTTTCCGGGCAGTGCGCGCCTTATTGAACTTGCGGACCGGGTGGAAATTTTACAAGTGCAGGCGTTGTGTTGGTGCGGAGCGCGGGCCACCCACAACGCACGTACCTTGAATGGGGTCATGGTGACATCCGGAGATCAAGTAATGGTCGGAGACACTGTCACAGGAGAAGATGTTGCGTATGAAGTTTTGTGTCGTCGCCACCACATGCGTCGAATGACAGCTAGCAGCGCCAAGGAAGCGCTGGCGAGTGGGGGTGCATTACC
The DNA here is from genome assembly GCA_011524475.1 of Demequinaceae bacterium. Classification (GTDB taxonomy): domain Bacteria; phylum Actinomycetota; class Actinomycetes; order Actinomycetales; family Demequinaceae; genus WTKG01. Next base: position 5,675 of record WTKG01000163.1, on the reverse strand, counting down.
GCCAGGGATTCGCCCTCGTGACCTCGAGGCTTGTGCGATTCCAGGTGTGAAGCGAGAAGACGCTAGCCGTTACTCTGACTGAGAGCCAAACATGACGTCGTCCCAGCGCGGGACGGATGTGCGTCCCTTACGTCGGGCGCGAAGACCTGTGTCGGGTTCTGCAGGCGTGGAGGAATCTGAGCGCGTTGCGTCGATGGACTGCCTAGGCGGCACCGAGTGTTCAGCGGTGTCGGGGCGAGGCGAGTCTTGGTAGTACTGCGGACCGAAGCCTTCGAAGTCCTCGTCCATCGCAGGGATATCTACTGCTTGACGGGTACCTCGCGTGCGTTGCAATTGGTCTAGGAGCTCGTCTGTAGTTGGTTTTTCTGTTTTCTGCTCCAAGGTATGCAAAGCAACATCTGCCGGCCCATCCTCCTGGACGGCGGCAAGATGCCGCGGCGGTTCTGATTCAGCGAACGGGTCGGTGGTGAGGAACCACCGCGCCTCCTCGTCCGCGGCTCGAATGATGTGAGCCGCGGGTTCAAAAGTCCATGCTGCACTGGAGTGTCCACCGGCGAGGGGGTAGGTGGCACTCACCCGCCACGGTTCGTGTCCAGAGCGTTGTGCATCCCACACAATCGCGCGGGCCTGCACGCCGCGACGAGACAAACGATCCGCTACCGCTTCTCCCAGAGTTGGGGCACCAACCTCGCGACTTACGCGGGTGCCTTGAGCAAGTTCGGCGATGTATCGACGCTCCGCCAGGATCGGGCCCTCAAAGCGACGGATGCGTTCTACTTCCATTCCGGTGGATTCTGCGATTTCTTCTGCACTCATCCCTGCTCGCATACGGCGCTGCACATCTTTGGGAGAGAGATCGTCAGAAACTTCAACTTCTGGGCTCTGCGCAGGCGCAAGGACGGTGCGCAAATTTTCTGTGACAGGCAAACGGAACTGTTCTCCACCTTCGGTTTGCACCACGAGATGGTCACCGTCTTCGTCCGGCCCGACCAACTCCACATGTGACATAACCTCACTGTGGCATGAGGCCGCCGATCTGCGCGGGAGGCGCGCCTGAGGTGTCCTGCACACACGTGCGAGCGGAGGCGATGCATGCGGCAGGATGGGCGCATGGATTCTTCTGTATCGCAGTTGCGAGACTTAGCTGTGCATGCGGCCATCGAAGGCGCGCAAATAGCACGCGACCGGAGAGAAGAAGCACAGATTCACGGCACGAAATCCAGCAGTGTGGATGTGGTGACGCAAATAGACATTGCGGTAGAAGAACACATTCGCACGTTACTTTTACAGCAACGGCCACACGACGGAATTCTCGGTGAAGAAGGCCATAGCACCGAGGGAACTTCTGGGATTACGTGGGTCGTGGATCCTATTGATGGCACAGTCAACTACGTGTATGGCCTGGAGTCGTGCTCGGTGTCTGTCGCCGCAGTTTCGGGGAACCCACGACGTTCGGACGGTGCCGTGCAGGCGGGGGCAGTGGTGGATATTCCGGTCGGACAGGTGTGGTCCGCTGGCGCCGGCGAGGGAGCAGAATACGACGGGAACCCGCTCAAGATAGAGAGTGGGCCTGACCTTGCGCACGCACTCGTCGCAACGGGTTTCCAGTACGTGTCACAGATACGTGAACGTCAGGGCGCAGTGGTGGCACAACTACTGCCACAGGTACGTGATATTCGGCGGCTCGGTTCATGCGCCCTTGATTTGTGCATGGTGGCAGCGGGGCGGGTAGATGCGTACTACGAGCACGGGCTGTCGGTATGGGATTTTGCGGCCGCGTCCCTCATTGCCCGTGAAGCTGGGGTGCGAGTAGAAGGTTTCGATGGAAACCCGGCAAAAGCAGAGTTCATTCTGGCTGCGCCGGACCCCACATTTGCGGCCTTGCATGACGCTCTGAGCGAAGCCGGGGCGCGTACTGTCATGCCGCGTGGTGTATAGATGCATACTGCAGAACGTGATAAAAGTTTGAAAATCACGCGTAATAGTGCACAATGCCTGCGCCTGCACAGATACGTAGGCGCGTGAATGGCTCACGTGAGAAAAACGTAAGGAGGGGCCACGCTTCATGGCGACTGATTACGACGCACCTCGTAAGACGGACGATGAACTCGCGGCAGATTCGATTGAGGAACTGAAGGCGCGACGCGCCGATAAGGCCTCTGGTGTCGTGGACGAAGACGAGACCGAGGCTGCAGAAGGGTTTGAGCTTCCTGGCGCTGACCTGTCGGGGGAGGAGCTCTCGGTGCAGGTATTGCCTGCCCAACAAGATGAGTTCACCTGCATGTCATGCTTCCTCGTGCATCACCGCAGCCAGCTTGCGGCATGGAAGAGAAAACAACCCATTTGCAGTGAGTGCGCCGCCTAGGTGAATCCCGTCGTGGGCTCCCTCGAGGTTCTTGTCACCCGCCTGTCTCCAGAGGTTCCTCTGCCTTCGTATGCACAGCCAGGAGACGCCGGGGCTGACATCACTACCCGGGTACCTGTCACGCTCAGTCCAGGAGCACGTGCGACAGTTCCCACGGGGTTAGCCATCGCTCTTCCTGAGGGCTATGCGGCGTTTGTTCATCCGCGTTCAGGCTTGGCGGCGCGACATGGGCTTACCGTGGTAAACGCACCTGGGACAATTGACGCCGGGTATCGAGGCGAAATTGCGGTCACCCTTCTCAACACTGACACCCAGCATGAGGTCACGCTCGCTGCGGGAGACCGGATTGCACAGTTGGTGATCCAGAAAGTGGAGTCCGCCTCTTTTGTGGTCGTAGAAGAATTGCCAGACTCTATTCGAGGTGAGGCGGGATTTGGTTCCACGGGAGTAGCGTCATGACCGAGGCATCCACGTCACACGTGGTAAATCCAGATGCCGTGACATCTATCAGTGACGTTCAACCACGCCAGGTAGTCGCGGTCGCAGGTCGGGTGACAGCAGTGACGGTATCCTCCGCAACCGAGCCTCCTGAATGCGTTGCCACAGTGCGTGACGACACGGGCACCGTCGAAGCGGTATTCCTAGGAAGACGTGAAGTCCCCGGAATCGCCGCGGGGGCCCGTATTCGGCTGCGTGGCCGCTGTGATGATTCAGCTATTCCCCGAGTATTCAACCCGCTCTACGAACACGAGGCTGCATCGTGAGCCATGCGGGCTGGCAGTCGGTGGGAGATGAACGCTTTGATGCGACCGCAGCCGTGGGCGGTGTACGGGGAATCATCGAATCTTCTGCGCCGGGAATAGTGTTCGTCGTTGCCTTTTTGGGATGGGGAGGGTTCCAGGTCCCTACCATTGCGGCGGTGGCCACGATGGTGGTGGCGGTAGCGGTCCGCCTCGTGCAACGCCAACCAATATCACCGGCCTTAGGCGGCGTGGTCGGAGTGGTCATTGGTGCGGTGTGGGCATGGATAGCTGGCGAGCCCAGTGAATATTTTGTTCCAGGTTTTGTGACGAACGCAATTACCGCAGTGGTTCTTACCGCGTCCATTGTCGCGCGGTGGCCGGTAGTGGGATTTGTGCTGGCAGCGGCGAGAGGTGCGTCTCTGACTGCCTGGCGAGCGGATGCGCACATTCGAGCAGTATGTGCACGTGGCACAGTCATCATGGCAGTGATGTTTGCCTTCAAGTTAGCGGTACAGGTTCCTTTGTATCTGGCTAATCAGGTGGCTGTCTTAGGGGTGGTGAAGCTTGCGATGGGGGTTCCCCTGTTTGCTCTTACGGCGTGGATTGTATGGAACGTGGTCCGGTCCGTAGAACTTCCTCAAGGGCCACCGGATCTGCCTCAGCCGAAAGAATAAAAAGCAGTTCATCCGCAGCTTCTAGAGTGTCATCATCCGTGGGGACAATGGTGCGTTCGTTCCTGACAATGCACGTCAATACAGACTCTGATGGCCATTCCACATCCCCGACGGTAATTCCCACGAAGGGAGAATCCTCGGGGAGCGTCATTTCATGGATAGCGGCTCCTGACTGACGGAACGTGAACACTTTGACCAGGTCTCCCACCGCAACGGCTTCCTCCACCATCGCGGTCATGATGCGTGGAGTAGACACGGCCACGTCCACCCCCCACTCCGCGTCGTACATCCACTCGTTTCGAGGATTATTGACCCGTGCCACTGTGCGAGGAACAGCAAATTCTGTTTTGGCGAGGAATGAGACCACCAGATTCACTTTGTCGTCCCCGGTGGCAGCTACCACTACGTCTGCTGATTCCGTGCCTGCATCGTGAAGGGACTCTATTTCGCAGGCATCGGCGAGCAGCCAGTCGGCTTCTGCCACCTGTGTGACCCGCATTGCACTCGCAGCTTTATCCACCAAACAGACCGTGTGCCCGTGCGCAATGAGGTCTTGCGCGATGGCGCGGCCCACTGATCCAGCTCCCACAATCACAATTTTCATTTTTTTGCCGCCTTTTTCTTTCGGGGGCGAGCAGGCGTGGTCTGGGAGGGCTTTTTTCCGAGGATCTTTGCAGCGGCGTCCACAGCCTCGTGAGATAGGGCAAAGTGAGGAGTATCGCCGTCTTGAATAATCGTGTCACTATCGGGAATGATCCCGCGACCGAAGCGCACTACGAACGCCAGCCGCGCCCCCGTTGCCTCTTCGGCATCGGCATAGGTCACACCCGCCCAGTCTTTGTGCCACCGCAAGGGAGTTACCACCACTCCTGCCGTTTCTTGAGTAATGAGGTTGTCGTCTGGCACGGGCAACAGGTGGGTAAGGATTTGCCCGCTAGTCCACGGCACCGGCGCCACGGTGGTGATGCCAAGTCGTTGGTACACATCTGCTCGTGCGGGGTCGGATATGCGCGCCACCACATTTTCCACTCCATAGGTTTCGCGCACCACACGGGCAGCTAACACGTTGGAGTTGTCGCCGGAGGACACTGCCGCAAATCCGTACGCCTCTTCGACTCCTGCCGCAGCTAACGTGTCACGGTCAAAACCGACTCCGGTGACCTTGCGCCCCTGGAAATGAGCAGGAAGGCGACGGAAGGCTTCTGCGCGCTGGTCGATGACGGCCACGCTGTGGCCGCGTGTTTCAAATTCGTTTGCAAGGTGCGCGCCAGTGCGCCCACAACCCATGATCACGATGTGCACAAGCATCCACGCTATACCCGGGGATTAGGATGGTGCGACGTGCAGACGTATATGGCAGCACTTAAGCGCATCCTGGTCGGTGCCCCAGTAGAGACCCAGGAATCGCGTCCACGTGCGCTATCCCCGCTACGGGCACTGCCAATTTTTGGTGCCAGCATTGTGTCTGCGGTCGTGTACGCGCCTGATGCTGTAGTGGAGGCTCTCCGTGAGGGGGGCCAGACGCAGGCAATTCCTTGGATGGCCTCCGGTGTGGTGGTAATCATGCTTCTGCTGGGGGCTGCCTACCGCAACAACGTGCGCGAATTTGTGGACACTCGGGGAGACTACGGCCTGGTGAGCCGGCATCTCGGTACCCGCGGGGGCGTTCTTGCCGGCGCATCACTTCTCGTGGATTACTTCCTCACCCTGGCCGTTTCTGTGGCAGCTGGGGTAGCGATAATCCGGTACGTGTGGCCTTCCCTTGACGGCACGGAAGTCTTGATGGGGCTCGCGATCATTGCGGTCATGGTGTTGACTGCCTTGCGCGGTTTCCGTCAGCGACCTCGCGTTCTCGCCGCGGTTTGGTTCACGTTTGTGGCGACTGTAGTCACT
>WTKG01000091.1 GCA_011524475.1 Demequinaceae bacterium | reverse complement strand
AAGTAAGAGTCTTCCCAGGACCCGTTTTCCCGTCCGTCACGGAGGATCCAGCGCTGCGTTCCGGCAGCGAAATCCCATTGTGGCAAAGCCTCTGCATTCGCAAATAACGTCCGAGCTACCTCAGGAGTCAGCAGGTTCGCTGGCGGGGTAGGTGGTGTCCACGGCTCGGGAATGTAGGGCGCAAAGGGATTGTCCACTACCTCGCCATCCACCTCAATCGTGAGGGGGGCAGACACCACTCGAGGGCTCCAGTCAGGATAAATCGGGTCGATAAGACCAGGTTCTTCATCCTCCCGCTCCTCCACGATCACATCTGAGGGCATTACGGTGGGAGTAGTTGCTGGAGGTGTCACCGGGGTAGCCTTCGGTGGGATTCCAGGCTCCCCGGCACTTGTAGGTGATTCTGACGGTGGAATTGATGTTCCCGGCAATGTCACCGGCTCGGCTTCGACTGGCCAGTATCCCTGACTAAGCACGATCTCGTACACGCCTGCGGGGAGCACGGGGTATTCCTCGAAGCAGCCTTCCAGCGGCCCAGAGATTGCCCAGGTAGCGGACTCTCCTGTGATGAGTGTGGTGACGTCACCCATGTCCTGAGACAGGTGTCCCACCACCATCCCGTCCCACAGCACCACGCCTACCGGGGTTTCTACAACGAATTCGCCTTCTTCCATCACGGTGGTCTCAGCAGTGACGCGTACGTCATTCTTTGCAGCCACGACGGCATCTCCTTCGATCCATGTATGGAGCGATATTTCGGAGGAGTCGCCGTATCCGTATTCGAGTGGGAAAGAACCACACGTGCCAAAGGCCAGTTGCGTAAGAGCTGCATCCTCACCAAATGCACGTTCAGGCGAGCCGGGAAATCCTTCGTCGACGGTTGCTGTCGAGATCCCTTCAGACCCAGAGTTCCCAGTAGCGAAGAAGGCTCCTGGAGCGAAAGCCCCGCTCACCACCAGAGCAAGCGCTGCAGTACCCAGGGTTGCATTGCCGGCCGTGCGGAGGTGTCTACGCGAGCGAATCCTTCGTGCAGTGCCTGCCACATCGACGGAGGTGTTTTCGACGGGAGCACGGTCGGCGGCAGCGCGAATGAGGTCACTTAGACGGGTCATGACAATTCCTTTTCTGATGGAGCCGCGTCATCATCGGTTTCATATGCCGCGGTGTCTTCTTTCAATGGCCCCAGATGGTGTTCCATGGCGCGCACTCCATCGCTCAGGTAGCGCTTGACAGTTCCTTCTGCAATTCCGAGTGTTGAAGAAATATCTCGCACAGACATGTCGTCGAAGAAACGCAGCACGAGACAGGCCCGCTCGCGTGGACTGAGGTGTTGGAGAGCCGAGGCCACGTCGTTGCTCATGTCTACGCCAGTGGCGATGTCTTCTACAGATGCACCAGGGCGAAAAAGATGTTGCACTCGTTGCCATCGCTGTGCCCGGCGGTAATGGTCAATGTAAATAGTGGTGATTGCGCGCCGCACGTACGCTTCCGCTTTCACTGCAGACAGCGCCGGTCGGGGGCGAGAAAACGTCCGTACCAGGGCGTCCTGTACGAGGTCTTGTGCGTGGTCGGCATTCCCGCAGACCATGTAGGCATATGAGACCAAGGCCCGTTCGCGGTCTCGTACAAGGGCCTCCATGGTGCCCTGCCAGTCGCTCATGTTGCCCCTTGGTGTCCACGGCTTTCGTGGCTCTTACATACTGTGAACGAACGTCTCCTGGTTTTGGTTGGGGTGGCGTGCAGGCGGCGTGCGCTCTCGTGCCCTAGAGTAGCGGTCTACGACTTCTCTACGCGGGTTCACGAAGGAGTCCGCACATCGCGTCAAGGAGGATGCATGTTTGCCCCCATTGTTGCTGCCACTGGCTCGGATTCGCTTGCCCTGACAGGCGACTCGATCACTGTGGTCGGCGTCATCGCTGCTATTGCGGTGGCGGCCCTTATCTTTGCGGCTGTGCTTCGTGCGCAGGTGCTTGCCGCTCCCGAGGGAACTTCGCGTATGCAGGACATCGCCCGCGCTGTTCAAGAAGGTGCCAGCGCATTCTTGCGACGCCAGATGCGCACGCTCGCGATCTTCGCAGTTGTGGTGTTCGGACTCTTGTTCCTCCTTCCCGGTGACGAGGGGGTGCGAATCGGCCGGTCTATCGCGTTCCTCTTTGGTGCGGGTTTCTCGGCAGCCATTGGGTACATCGGTATGTGGCTTGCGGTACGCGCCAACTTGCGCGTAGCTGCGGCGGCGATGTCGGAAGGTGGCCGTCCGCTTGGCGCCCGGATCGCATTCCGGACCGGCGGTGTTGTCGGTATGTCTGTTGTGGGCCTGGGACTGCTGGGCGCATCCGTTGTGGTGTTGATCTATGGCACGGATGCGGCAGTGGTGCTCGAAGGCTTTGGCTTCGGGGCTGCCTTGCTGGCCATGTTTATGCGGGTGGGTGGAGGAATCTTCACCAAGGCTGCCGACGTGGGTGCAGACCTGGTCGGAAAAGTCGAACAGCACATTCCTGAGGATGACCCACGTAACGCGGCAACCATTGCTGACAACGTGGGTGACAACGTGGGTGACTGCGCTGGAATGGCGGCAGACCTCTTCGAGTCCTATGCAGTGACCCTGGTCGCGGCTTTGATTCTGGGCAAGGTGACCTTCGGCATTGACGGTCTGGTCTTCCCGCTTATTGTCACCGCGATTGGCGCTCTGGTTGCTGCGCTCGGTGTGTACATCACTCGGATGCGCGCCGGCGAATCGGGGCTTACCGCTATTAATCGTGGGTTCTATGTCTCAGCAGTGATCGGGGCAGTGTTGGCCGCGATTGCTTCCTACATGTACCTGCCTGACTCCTTTGACCAGCTCTCGGGCGGAAGCCTGGTGGGCCATGAGGGCGACCCGCGTTTCATTGCCGCGACCGCAGTCTTTATTGGAATCGCACTGGCAGGTTTGATCTTGTGGATTACCGGATACTTCACGGACGTTGGCCAAAAGCCCACGCAGCGGGTGGCACGTAGTTCACTTACGGGTGCCGCAACTGTGGCCCTCACCGGGTTCGGCGTGGGACTTGAATCTGCCGTGTACACCGCTTTGGTGATTGGTGGCGCTGTGGTGGCGCTGTTCTTTGTCGCCGGTGGCGTGAATCTGCTCGCGCTGTTCCTTATTGCTCTTGCGGGATGTGGATTGCTCACCACCGTGGGTGTCATCGTCGCGATGGACACCTTTGGTCCGGTGAGTGACAATGCGCAGGGTATTGCCGAGATGTCTGGCGATGTAGACAAAGAAGGCGCGGCCATTCTGACGGACCTGGACGCTGTGGGTAACACCACCAAGGCAATCACCAAGGGAATCGCCATTGCGACTGCCGTGCTTGCTGCGTCAGCACTCTTTGGTTCCTACCAGGCTTCGGTGGACGCGGCATTGGCAGAAGTCGGAGACTTTGGCGGCAACTTCGCAGACGCTGCACTCAGCTACGCAGTTGCCTCGCCCCTCACACTCATTGGTGTGGTGATGGGTGGAGCAGTGGTGTTCCTCTTCTCGGGTCTCGCTATTGATGCGGTGACTCGTGCGGCCAGCGCGATTGTGTTTGAGGTCCGCCGTCAGTTCCGTGAGATGCCGGGCATCATGACTGGCAAGCAGCGCCCGGAATACGGCCGCGTGGTGGACATCTGTACTCGTGACTCCCTGCGCGAGTTGGTGACTCCAGGAATTCTTGCGGCGACAGCCCCGATCTTTGTGGGCTTCGCGATGGGCGTGGGGCCGTTGGCCGGCTTCCTCGCTGGTTCCATCGGCACCGGTGTGTTGATGGCAGTGTTCCTGGCGAACTCTGGTGGAGCATGGGATAACGCCAAGAAGATTGTCGAGGACGGCAATCACGGTGGGAAGAACTCCCCGGCACACGAAGCCACGGTCATCGGTGACACGATCGGTGACCCGTTCAAAGACACTGCTGGGCCGGCGATTAACCCGCTGATCAAGGTGATGAACCTGGTCGCTTTGTTGATTGCTCCGCTTGCGGTGACGATGAGCGTGGGCGACGGGGCAACACCTATGCGTTACGTGATCGCAGCGATTGCGGCTGCGGTAGCGATTGGCGCAGTGGTGCGCACCTCGCGTCGTGCGGATGCTGCGGAAGGGAAGGCTCACGAGTCTCCCGAACCTGCTCTGGTAGGTGCAACTGCTCGCACGAAAGCTCCTGCCAAGAAGGCTGCGGCGAAGAAGAAGGCCCCTGCAAAGAAGGCCTCCACAGCGAAAAAGCCTGCCGCGAAGGCATCGAAGAAGGCGCCCGCCAAGAAGGCTGCGCCCAAGAAGAAGTAGCGACTGGAGTGGCGGGTGGCGCATGGTGCGCCGCCCGCCCCATTCGCCCTCCCGCTCGGAATGCTTGCGGTTGTCTGGGGGCCTCTGTGTTCCTCGACAAGGGTCACGCTTGTGCATAGAGGCCTTTGCGCGTATATAGTTCCCGCGATGCCCGATGCGCGGGCCAACTGAAGGGAACGTTGTGGCCGAAGGCCGAAAACTGGTGATTGTGGAGTCTCCCACCAAGTCACGCACCATTGGTGGTCTGCTGGGACCCGACTACGACGTGGTCTCTTCTGTAGGTCACATTCGAGACCTCCCGCAGCCGAGCGAGTTGCCTGCCAGCAAACGCGAAGGGTCGTTGGGCAAGTTTGCCGTCGACATCGAAAATGGCTTTACCCCGCACTATGTGGTGGCCAGCGATAAAAAGAAGGTCGTTGCCGACATTCGCGCCCGACTCAAAAAAGCCGATGAAGTGCTGCTGGCAACAGATGAGGATCGCGAGGGAGAGGCCATTGCCTGGCACCTCCTGGAGGTTCTGAAACCCACCATCCCGGTGAAAAGACTTGCCTTTCACGAGATCACCCCAGAAGGAATAGAGCGCGCTCTGGCACATCCGCGTGATGTGGACATGGAGTTGGTAGAGGCTCAGGAGGCGCGGCGTGTGCTTGATCGCCTCTATGGTTACGAGGTCTCTCCGGTGCTGTGGCGCAAGGTTGCCTCCGGTTTAAGTGCTGGTCGCGTGCAATCTATTGCGCTTCGACTCGTGGTGGATCGCGAGCGCGAACGGATGGCCTTCACAAAGGCGGAGTACTGGGACATCAAAGCCCAGTTCACGGCGCTGTCGGGGGCGGACCAGGGACGCAACTTTGAAGCGAAGCTGACGAGCCTTGACGGCAAGCGGGTGGCATCGGGACGAGACTTCGATGACGCCGGGAATCTCACCTCGGACGCGGCCGTGCATGTCACCGCGGCTACCGCGGGAGCTCTCGCGTCTGGGCTTGCCGGGAGTGACTTCGAGGTCACGTCCGTAGAGTCCAAGCCGTATACCCGGAGGCCAGCGGCTCCGTTCATTACGTCCACACTTATTCAGGAGGCGAGCCGCAAACTTCGTCTGGGGGCGCGGGATGCCATGCGGGTGGCACAGTCCTTGTATGAACGCGGTTTCATCACCTATATGCGTACGGACTCGCCCACGCTTTCGGGAGAAGCTGTGCGCGCAGCGCGGGCGCAGGCTGCTGAACTCTATGGTGCAGATACCGTCCCCGATTCGCCGCGAGTGTATTCGTCCAAGGATTCCAATGCTCAAGAGGCTCACGAGGCAATCCGACCTGCGGGGGATACCTTCCGCGCCCCGGACGATATCCGTTCTGAACTGCGTGGCGATGAAGTGCGCATGTATGACTTGATCTGGAAGCGCACTCTCGCGAGCCAGATGAAAGACGCGAAGGGAACCACCTCGACGGTGAAAATTGGCGCCACGTCGGCGGCTCATCACGCGGTTGAATTCTCTGCGTCCGGAACCATCATCACCCGCCCAGGGTTCCTGGCGGCGTATGAGGAATCTGTGGATGCCTCCCGCTATCAAGAAGAAGCTCCGGTTGTGGACAAGAAAGACGACCGCTTGCCGTTGCTGGAAGAGGGGTCTCAGGTCAGTTCTCAGGATTTGGAGCCGTTACAACACCACACAAGCCCGCCGCCGCGTTTCACCCAGGGTTCCATGATCAAGGAACTGGAGGACCGCAAGTTTGGCCGGCCGTCTACCTATGCCGCGACAGTAGATTTGATTGTGGCGCGGGAGTATGTGCGGTTGGAGAGACAAACCCTGGTTCCTGAGTGGATTGCGTTCTCCATCGTGGGATTGCTTGAAAAGCATTTCGACTGGCTCATTGATTATGACTTCACTGCCGACATGGAGGCAGGCCTCGACCGCATTGCTGCCGGGGACGTGGATTCGGATGACTGGTTGCGCGAGTTTTACTTTGGGACGGGTGAGGAAACCCATGGTCGTAATGAGGGACTCAAACACCTGGTGGAGGACTTAGGCGAGATTGATGCGCGGGCCATTAATACCTTTGATCTTGGTGAAGGTATCGCGGTGCGGGTGGGGCGCTATGGCCCCTATGTTGAAAAGATGGTGGAGGGTGAGGCAGAGCGGGCCTCGGTTCCGCCGGAGCTTGCCCCGGATGAATTGGATGTTGCCAAAGCGCGCGAATTGCTGGAGACGCAAGGTGGCGATGACCGTGAACTCGGTGTTCACCCGGAGACGGGACGCACGATTGTGGCCAAGACTGGGCGTTTTGGTCCCTACGTGACTGAAGTGATGGAGGAAGGAGAGAAGGGCAAACCCGTGACCGCGTCGCTGTTCAGTTCGATGCAGATCGAGACGGTCAGTTTGGACGAGGCGCTTACTTTGATGAGTCTGCCCCGGGTGGTGGGTTCACACCCGGAGGATGGCGAAGAAATCACCGCCCAAAACGGCCGCTACGGGCCGTACTTGCGCAAAGGAAAAGACTCGCGCTCCCTTGAGTCCGAGGAACAGATTTTTGCGGTCACTCTCGACGAGGCGGTAGCGATTTACGCACAGCCGAAGCGTGGCCGCGGTCGGCCGGTGGCTCCGCCCTTGAAAGAGCTGGGGACAGACCCTGCTACAGAGAGCCCCATAGTGATTAAGGACGGACGCTTTGGCCCGTACATCACGGATGGCACCACAAACGTGACGGTCCCACGCGGCGAGACCGTGGAGGAAATCACGCACGAACGTGCGGTGGAACTCCTTGCGGACAAGCGCGCGAAAGGCCCTGCCAAGAAACGCAAAAAGACGACCCGCCGCACCACCAAGAAAAAGAGTTAACGAGACTCCAATTCTTTGCCCGTGACGACGGTACGGTAGGGGCATGACGCATCCGGGATTCTTCCTCGTACTGGAAGGCGGAGATGGTGTCGGTAAATCCACTCAAGCCCAGTTGCTGACGGAATGGCTGGGCTCGCCGGTAGGCGGATTCGCTGAGGTGATTCACACGCGCGAACCGGGCGGTACAGAACTCGGTGTGGCTTTGCGTGACGCAGTGATGCACGGAGGGCATGTCGCCCCACGGGCAGAGGCTTTGTTGTATGCCGCGGATCGTGCTCATCACATTGCTACGGTGGTGCGCCCTGCTTTGGAGCGCGGCGCCGCTGTTGTGCAGGACCGTTACGTGGACTCGTCCATTGTGTACCAGGGCGGAGCTCGGGGCCTGGGGGATCAAGTAGAGAAAATCAGCCGATGGGCCACGGAAGACCTCATGCCGGACCTCACGGTGGTCTTAGATATGGAGCCGAGTGCTGACCGGATGGCGCGGGATCTGGATCGGGTAGAGGCGGAGACGGCCTCGCGGGCACAGGAGATTCGCCAGGCGTATCGCGACCTTGCCAGGGCCGGAGGCGACCGGTACGTCGTGGTGGGAGCAGACCGCGATCCGGCCTCCGTCAGTCACGATATTCAGCAGGCCGTGACTGCTGCGCTGGAGTCACGCGGATGAGTGTGTGGGACGCCGTCGTAGGCCAAGAAGCAACCCTGGATCCGCTCCGTGAGGCCGCGCGCACGCAGGCGGCGATGACCCACGCGTGGCTGATTGTGGGCCCTCCCGGTTCTGGGCGGTCCCTTGCCGCCCGAGCATTTGCGGCTGCCCTGCAGTGTGCACAAGGGGGTTGTGGAACATGCAAGGCGTGTGTGACCGCTACGAGCGGAGCACATCCAGATGTCACTGCCCTGGCCACCGAAAAAGTGACCATCACGGTGGCAGAGGTGCGACAACTGATTGACGAAGCTCACAGCGCCCCCACCTCAGGGCCATGGCGGGTCATCATTGTGGAAGATGCCGACCGGATGACCGAACGCACCTCGAATGTTCTCCTCAAAGCCTTGGAGGAGCCTCCACCGCGCACGGTGTGGGTGTTGTGCGCACCGAGTGCGCAGGATCTGGCCATTACGGTGCGATCCCGGTGCCGCACGGTGGCGCTGCAGATGCCGCGTGCGGATGTGGTGGCGGACATTCTTGTGCGTGAGGATGGCGTAGAACCTGCCTTGGCGCTGACGTGCGCGCGGGCCGCCTATAGCCACATCGGTGTGGCACGGCGCTTGGCGCGCAACCCAGAGGCGCGTGAGCGCCGTGATCGACTGATCAGCGCTGTTGCCGAGTTGCGGGGCCTCGGCGACGCTGTGCTGGCTGCGGCCGAGATGGTGGAGGTCGCGGAATCGCAAGCGAAGGCTTTCTCAGAGGAACGCAACGCAGAGGAGCGTGCGCAGCTGCATGCGAGCCTCGGTGTGGGGGATGGAGAAAGAGTGCCTCCCGCGCTTAGGTCACAGGTGCGCCAGCTTGAAGAAGATCAAAAAAGACGTGCCACCAGGCGCAAGCGTGACGTGCTTGACCGGGCGCTTCTGGATGTGTTGTCGTATGTGCGTGATGCTGTCGCGGTGAGGGTGGGGTCTGACGTGGAGTTGGTGAACGAACCACATCGCGCAAGTGTGGAGAGAACGGCGGCCGAGACGCCCCTTGCCGCACTCGTGGAGCGGATGGATGCGGTCGGGGTGGCACGGGAGCGGCTTGCGGGCAATGGAGCTCCTTTGTTGGTGCTGGAAGCCATGGCGGTGGCCTTTCGTCCGCAACCTGTCGGTTAGCGTAGACACCATGAATCGTCGGTTCGTTGCCTTAGCGCTTTCCGCAAGTGTGGTGTTAGCAGCATGCGTTCCTGCTATGGAGCAGGTGTCGCCGGAAAGCACTCAGGCGTGGCCGAGTGCGGATGCCAGTCACTCGGGAGACTTTCGCGACAGCCCTGCGTATTCTCAAGCCCTCGAATGGCGTAGCTGTGGGCAGTTGGAGTGCGCCACTATTCAGGTTCCGCTGGACTGGTCTCAGCCTTTCGGGCAGACAATCGACCTTGCTCTTAATCGCTACCGTCACCCCGCTCAAAACGAAGAGGATCGACTCGGGACTGTGCTGATTAATCCCGGTGGGCCAGGTGGCTCCGGCCTCACGTTGACGGAGAGTTTTTCGCAGTTTGCTGGCACGTCGTTGCTTACCCACTACGACATCGTGGGTTTTGACCCGCGCGGGGTGGGGCAATCCACCCCGGTGTCGTGTGGCACGGATGAGGAGCTTGACGCGTACTACCTCACGGACGGCAGCACGGCCACGGAAGCAGACGTGGCGCAGCAACGCGAAGCAAACGAGGCGTTTGCGGCCCGCTGCCGGGAGCTCACGGGCCCGCTGATTGGGCACGTGGACACGGTGTCTGCGGCGCGCGACATGGACGTGATTCGCGCCCTGGTAGGGGACGACACCCTGAATTACCTGGGGTTTTCTTATGGCACTCAGTTGGGTTCCACATACGCAGAGATTTACCCCGAGTACGTGGGACGCATGGTGCTTGACGGCATGGTGGACATCACTGTCCCGGGTGAAGAACAGGCGCGCATTCAGGCGCAGGGTTTTGAGTCGGCGCTGGAAAGTTACATTGACGACTGCATCGCCTCGGGTAACTGCCCTCTGCCTGGGGATCGTGACCTCGCGAAAAAGATGATCCGTGACATCATCCTCGAGGCCCGGGACGAGGGGATCCCCGCAAGTTCGGGGGACATCAACGGCACCGTTGCCATTTATGGCGTGGTGGTGACGTTGTACGACGAATCATCGTGGCCGTTCTTGACGGAAGCCTTTGACGAGGTTCTGACCTCTGGCACCGCTAATTTGCTGCGCGACTTTGCGAACTTCTACCTGGAGCGCGACCAGTTTGGGTCATGGGAAACAAACTCATCAGAGGCATTTACCGCAATTCAATGCGCTGATGCGGGCCAGGGTGAACTGTGGGCAGTGGAGGACTTCCGTGCCTTCTCGGCACTCATGGAGGAGGCTTCGCCTACGTTTGGCTGGTGGTTTGGCTCCTCAGTGGGGTGCGAAGGCTGGCCGTATGCTGCGAACGAGGTAGTGACCACTCTGGACGCCGCCGGCACGGCAGCCCCCCTGGTGGTGATTGGCACCACGGGAGACCCGGCCACGCCTTTTGAGTGGTCCGAGTCCGTGGTAGAGAAATTACCTAACGCCACTTTGGTGATCTTTGAAGGTGAAGGCCACACGGCGTATGGCCGCTCCAATCAATGCATCGTGGACACGATCGACGCCTACTTTGTGGAAGGCGACATTCCCGCCAACCGCACCACGTGCTAGCAGGGCTTTCGTTCCCCGCGCAGCGCGCCCTTCGCTAGAATCGTGCTTCGTGCCCCGCAGGGTCACGCCGCCTTAGCTCAGTCGGCAGAGCGTCTCACTCGTAATGAGAAGGTCGTGGGTTCGATTCCCACAGGCGGCTCCGGTAGTTCAGGTTCGGCCAAGTCAACTCGAAGCCGCGGTCGATGTCGGCTCCTGTGGCGTAGCTTCGGTGAGCCGTGGCGCGATGATGGCGACCACCATCAACACCACGCCTGAGCCGAGCAGCAGCGCACTGTA
Organism: Demequinaceae bacterium; assembly: GCA_011524475.1. Classification (GTDB taxonomy): domain Bacteria; phylum Actinomycetota; class Actinomycetes; order Actinomycetales; family Demequinaceae; genus WTKG01. Next base: position 359 of record WTKG01000091.1, on the reverse strand, counting down.
ATCAAACGCGGCGAGAATCCAGCCGAACGCAGCAGTTCCCACCGCGCCGCCCAAGAACAGCGAAAACGCAAAGATCGAGATCATCGTTCCTTGAGCTTCAGGATCCACGGTGGTGGCCCTAGTCTGGAGCGTGGAGTGACAAATTGAGAATCCAGCACCGATCAGGAGAACGCCAGGAATCACAGACACCCAGGTGGTGAACATCCAGGGGAGGAGGAATCCCGCGGCCATCATCGCGGCGCCCAGTGCAATGGCCCGGTTCTCGCCCAGTCTCGGGAGAATCCGCTTGAGATTGCGACTCGTGAGGAATATGGCGGCGCCCTCGAGCATCAATACGAGCCCGACCGTCACCAAGCTCA
>WTKG01000152.1 GCA_011524475.1 Demequinaceae bacterium | reverse complement strand
GTCTACGGCAGGGTGCGCTTTTTCGCTGGAGCAGGAGCTGAGCAGAGCTGGGGGAGCCGCAGTCACTGCGTTTTCAAAACAGTTACTCATCGCAGGTGCGCGATCGGCAGACGTGTTGGCAACATCCACACCGTTGTCTCGGAAGTTGTTGCCGGTGAATGTGTTCCCTAGGGCAGGCAGGTCCTCTGTGTGCGAGAGCACGACTCCAGCACGCACGTTGTCTGTAATCAGGTTTCCGTGAATCACGTTTTCGACGCCACCGGCAATGCCAATACCGATACCAAACCCTCCCGTTTCTTGACGCGGGGAGTCTGCCTCGTTGTTGTGGGCGATTACGTTTCCGGCTATTACCGAAGCCCGCTGAGGGGTGAAGGCTTCTTGATAATTCGACAACAAGGTGAGGCCCACCCGGTTGTGCACAAAACGGTTGGCGTGCACCGTGAGGGAATCGGAGGCGTTTGCATTTTCGAACCCGACAGCGTTGCGTTCTGCAACATTGCCGGTGACGACGGTGTTGCATTCGCGGCACTGGCCCACATAGAAGCCGCTGTCCGCCGAGCCCGAGGCATAGTTGTGCGCTATTACGCCGCTCTGCGCGTTGAACGCGTAAATTCCGTAGAGGCCGTTGTTGTGGGCCGTCACGTATTGGATGGAGAAGCGTTCCAGTGGGGGGAACTCTTCCGGGTCGAAGGGTTCGTAGGCGCTACCGGAATCGACGGACGGCACGTTGGCGTCTGACAGTCCGGTGACCAGAACTCCATAGAACGTGGCGTTTCGCACTGTGAGGTTTTCGATCCTCACGCCGTCGGCAGTGGCGACGATTCCGAATGGGCGAATTCCGCCACCGTCAATAATCACGTTGTTGCGGTCCGTCCCCCGGACTGTCACGTCTGGTGTGGTGATTTCTAATTGTTCTTCGTACACGCCGGGGTTCACAAAAATGGTGCCTCCGGGGGCGACCAGTGCATGCGCTTCTTGTAAGGAGGCCGCGTCCTCAGGGACGTTCACTACGCTGAGTAGCGCTGTCTGTTCAGGTTCGGTGGGGGAGCATGCCGCGAGAAAAAGTGCAGACGCAGCCCACACAACGACCAGTGCGCTTGGGGCAATGCGAGTCACGTGTGAACTATATCTAACGGTCGAGACGCATCTCTGCGTGCAGGAACGGGCGCAATACGCACGTTTCCACGGATAATTCTTCGATAAGAACAAAAGGCCCCTAGGCTTGGATACAGATATCGGTGCGGGGAAACCGCGTGAGGCATATGGAGCAATAGTGGCTGAGTTCATTTACACCATGCAGAAGGCACGTAAGGCGCATGGGGACAAGGTGATTCTTGACGACGTCACTCTTGCGTTCTATCCGGGGGCAAAGATCGGCGTGGTGGGCCCTAACGGCGCCGGAAAATCCAGCGTCCTCAAAATCATGGCGGGGCTCGACGAGCCCAGTAATGGAGAAGCCCGACTCAGCCCTGGATACACAGTCGGAATCCTCATGCAGGAGCCGCCGCTCAACGAAGACAAAGATGTGTTGGGCAACATCAAAGAAGGCGCGGGTGAGGTGCAGACCAAGCTTGACCGGTTCAACGAGATTTCTGAACTTATGAGTCAACCGGACGCGGACTTTGACGCTCTCATGGCAGAAATGGGTGAACTTCAGGAATACCTGGACCATGCAGACGCATGGGACTTGGATTCTCAACTTGAACAAGCAATGGATGCTTTGCGTTGCCCGCCCGGAGATGCTGACGTGTCTACGCTTTCCGGTGGGGAGCGTCGCCGCGTGGCGCTATGCAAGCTTCTGTTGGAAAAACCGGACCTCCTATTACTGGACGAACCCACCAACCACCTTGACGCAGAGTCCGTTCAGTGGCTTGAACAACACTTGGCGAAGTACCCCGGGGCCGTTCTCGCTGTCACCCACGACCGCTACTTCCTGGACAACGTGGCTGAATGGATCTTGGAACTGGATCGCGGACGTGCCTACCCGTACGAAGGAAACTATTCGACGTACCTAGAAACCAAGAAGGCGCGTTTGGAGGTCCAAGGAAAGAAGGACGCAAAACTTGCCAAGCGTCTCGAAGGTGAGCTGGACTGGGTGCGACAAAACGCGAAGGGACGCCAAACCAAATCCAAAGCGCGACTGGCGCGGTATGAGGAGATGGCGGCCGAAGCGGAGAAGACCCGCAAGCTTGACTTCGAAGAGATCCAAATACC
>WTKG01000159.1 GCA_011524475.1 Demequinaceae bacterium | reverse complement strand
TCATGGTGCGGCGGAATTTTGCAAAGGCGCGGGGGTCGCCCTCATCTTCCACAATGATGATGCGCCAAGCTTCTGCCCCGTCACGATCGCTTTCCACATCTAAAAACCATGAATCTATTCCCGCGCCTGCGGGTGGTTGGAGGCTGCCGGGGCGGGTGTCTGCTTCCAATACGTGTTTCACGAGGGAGGCGTGGCGTTCGCGCTCCAGTCGTTCGATGCGCACGGTGAGGTCATCTGATCCCGGCATAGAGCGAAGGCTCGCTCCACGTGGCAACGTCAAAGAATAGTTTTGAGCCGCGAGCCCGTATCCAAAGCGTGGATAGATTGCGGTCTCCGCCGCCCACAACGTACTGATTGCTGCCCCTCGGGCAAGAGACGTAGAGAAGTGGTCGGCCATCATCGTGGTCAAGAGGCCTCGACGCCGGTGACCGGGATGTACGGCTACCCAGGTGAGGCCCGCGGTAGGCACGCGCGGGACGGTTTTGCTAGGGAGCGACGGCACTACGGTGTCCATCGAAAAGGCCGCATAGATTCCGGCTAACGTGCCTACCTCGCCACGTGAAGGGTCGACGATGTGCATTCCACGTGCCGTATCCATGGGAACTTTGCCTTCGTAGGCCGCCAGATTTTTTTCCGACATTTCTTCCCCGAATGCCCAGGCTGCCATGTCGGCGAATTCGTGAAACCTTTCGGTGCTCACATCGGTAAGGGCATATCCATCTCTATCCATGCCTTGATGGTGGCATGAGACCCGGGTAAGTCGCTAGAGGGAAGTGGTTGTGGGAAGCCCAAGAGCAGCCCGGCGCTCCAGGATGCGTTCCTTCAGGCGGAGGTATTCCACCTTGAGGCAACGGTTTTGTACAAACGGGATTCCGGCTGTTGCGGCGTCTGCCTGGGCCTTGTCATTCACGATTCCGAGTTGTAGCCACACCGATGCTGCTCCCGCGTCGAAGGCGTCAGCCATTACCGGGGGTACGTCTTCACTGCGGCGAAAAACGTCCACCATGTCTGGGGTGACGGGAAGCGCGGCCAGCGAGGAATAGAAGGGCTTTCCGAGGGCTTCCTGGTCTACGGCAGTGGGGTTCACAAAGAAGAGCGAGAAGTGACTGTGCTCGTGCAGTGTTGCTGCGACCTGGTACGAGGTGCGGCTCTCCCGCGGAGACATCCCCACAATTGCGACATTCGAGGTGGCCGCCAAGAGTTCTACCAGCTGGTCATCACTCATCTCGCCATCTGTTCCAGAGATACATGCGTCCATCCGAGGAACGGGCCCGATGACGACTCCGGGGGCCATGTCGAAGGGAGAGTCTGCGGGAGCATGCTGTTCCCGAGTTTCGTGGGTTTCCGGGGGGCCAGCATCGGCGGGAGTGGGGTCAATGTCCATGGTGAGTGCAACGATACGACCCCCAAAGAGATTCCCTTAGATGTAGTACATCGCCGGTTCGTGGCTGGGTGGTTCCGCTTGCGCCCCTGGGGCGGCGTGTCCTTTTTCCCGAGATCCTGATGCGTGCTGAGGTGTAGGGGTCTCACGGATCGTGGCAGGAATACCTACTGCGGTTGCTCCGGCAGGCACGTTTTTCACTACGACAGCGTTGGCGCCGATACGGGCATTGTCGCCCACGCTTAGCGGGCCGAGGACTTTGGCTCCCGTCCCGATAATGACGCCGTTGCCCACGGTGGGGTGTCGCTTTCCTGGAGACATCGTGGTGCCGCCCAGGGTGACACCGTGGAACATCAGTACGTCGTCACCGACTTCAGCGGTTTCTCCGATCACTACACCCATGCCGTGATCGATAAAAAGACGTCGCCCCAGCCGCGCACCGGGGTGGATTTCCACCCCAGTGCGTCTACGGCCCCAGTGACTCATGGCTTGCGCGAGGAATTCCGCACCGTGATTCCATAGCCAGTGGGCGACTCGGTAGTACCACAGCGCATGCACGCCGGGATACATCCAGGCGATCACGAGCGCAGAACGTGCCGCGGGATCGCGCAAGCGAGCCGTGCCCACGTCTTCACGCATCGTGGCCCAGAGACCGGGATTACTTGCCATCACTATTTCCGTTAGTCCAATAGATCCGCGTACAGCACAGAAGACAAATAGCGCTCACCAAAGGAGGCAAGGATTACCACGATCGTCTTTCCCTTATTTTCCGGGCGCTTGCCCACCTCAATTGCTGCATGCAATGCGGCGCCAGACGAAATGCCCACGAGCAGGCCATCGCTTTGCGCTGCCTTACG
>WTKG01000126.1 GCA_011524475.1 Demequinaceae bacterium | reverse complement strand
ACAATGCCCAGTACTCTCCGGGAGAGCGTTATGGGCGGGTGTACCAGATCAATTACTTGCGGTGTATTTTTTGTGGCTTGTGTATCGAGGCGTGCCCTACCCGCGCACTCACGATGACTAATGAATATGAACTTGCCGGCCCCACGCGTGAGGGAATGATTTACGAAAAACAGGATTTGTTGGCTCCTATGGGTGAGAACATGCTGGCCGCCCCTCACCCCATGGTGGCAGGAACAACAGACGGGGATTATTACCGCGGGGAGGTCGACGGCCCCACCTCCGACCAAATTGATTGGGTCCGCCGGGTGCGCCCCGACGACGCCTCCTTACCTGAGAACAGGGAGGCTACCGATGGGTGAAGCGGTGTTGTTCTGGACCGCAGCCCCGCTCATGGTGCTGGCGGCGCTAGGTTTGTTGTTTGCCAAGAGAGCTGTCCATGTGGCGATGGCCGTGGTGCTGGTCATGACCGGCCTCGCGTTCTTGTATTTCAGTCTGGGGGCTCCGTTCCTGGGAGTCGTGCAGATTGTTGTGTACACGGGTGCCGTCATGATGTTGTTCGTCTTTGTGCTGATGCTGGTGGGCGTCGACCGTAGCGAAGAAGTGCGTGAGTCGCGCTCTGGCTACCGTCTTATTGCATTGGTGACAGCGGGAGGGGCTGCCGCAACTCTCATATATGTCATCAGCCGCACCACATTGGATTTCGGGCCCGCTCTGCCCGACGACAGGTCTCACCCGGAAGCCGTAGCCGAAGTGCTCTTTGGCCGCTATGTGGTGTTGATGGAAGTGTTGGCCATCTTGCTGATCACCGCTGCGGTGGGCGCTCTTGTGCTCACCCATGTACCGCAGTTACGACGGCGCATGACCCAGGCGGAGCTCCAATCCACGCGCGTAGCCGAAGGCTTGAACCCAGTAAACAAGCCCATGCCTGGCGTGTACGCGAGGCGTAATGCGCTCGATATTCCTGCCCTGGGACCTGACGGCGAGCCCGTTCCCGACTCGGTTTCACGCGTACTCAAGGCACGTGAACAAACCACAGAGGGCGAAAAATACCGGGCAGTCCCGGCTCCGGAGGATGAGTCGTGAACCCCATCAATTACGTATATCTCGCCACCATCTTGTTCTCTATTGGGGCGGCCACGGTCATTTTGCGGCGCAACGCGATTGTTGCCTTTATGGGTGTAGAACTCATGCTGAACGCAGCCAATTTGGCGATTGTGGCGTTTGCCCGCAAGTGGGGGGCATTCGACGTAGATGCCCAGATAAGTGGCCATGTGTACGCCTTCTTGGTCATGGTGGTGGCGGCTGCCGAAGTTGTAGTGGGCCTCGCCATCATCATCGCGATTTTCCGCACCAGGCGCAGCATCAACATTGACGAACCTGCGGAACTGAGGGGCTAGCGCTGATGGTTGAATTCGCGTGGCTCGCTATCGCCATCCCCCTCGTCAGTTCTGCATTGTTATTGGTGGCTGGGGAGCGCCTTGGCGCCCGAGGAGCGTGGATGGGAGTAGCGGCGTCAGCTTCCGCTGCTGCTGTGGCGATTGTGGCCTTGGTCGAAACAATCGGCCGCGATCCATACGACCGTTCTCAACAGGTGCATCTGTTCGAATGGATTACCGGAGGAGAACTAACCCTCAACGCAGGATTGCTGGTAGATCCGCTGTCGTTGACTTTCGCGATTCTTATTACTTTTGTGGGCACGCTTATCCATGTGTATTCGGTGGCGTACATGGAGCATGACCCCAACCGGGTGCGCTTCTTCGCCTACCTCAACTTATTCATCGCAGCCATGCTGCTGCTGGTGTTGGCAGATTCCTTCTTGCTGCTCTTTGTGGGGTGGGAAGGTGTGGGCCTTGCCTCGTACTTGCTGATCGGATTCTGGAGTTACAACCCCGAATATGCGTCCGCCGCCAAGAAGGCATTTGTGGTGAACCGAATCGGCGACATGGGTCTCATTATTGCGATGGCGCTCATCTTTGCCCACGTGGGGTCTCTTGACTTTGCCAGCGTGTTCGCTGCTGCGCCTGGGTTATCCGAAGCAACCTTGACGGCTATCGGAATTTTGTTGCTTGTGGGGGCTACCGGAAAGTCTGCCCAGTTCCCGCTGCAATCGTGGCTTGGTGATGCCATGGCCGGCCCTACCCCGGTATCCGCGCTCATTCACGCGGCAACGATGGTGACGGCGGGTGTGTACCTCATTGTGCGCGCGAACCCCATCTATGCGGGCGCCCCCACCGCCTT
>WTKG01000160.1 GCA_011524475.1 Demequinaceae bacterium | reverse complement strand
GTGTGGGATACCCGCACTATTTCTCTCAACGGAGAAGTGGTGAAGAAAGAGACCCAACAATGGACGTATCGCCACACCATCTACTGTTAGGCGTGGCGCCAAACAAGGGTGGTAGTCAGCGATATGCTGGCCACGCCTATCGCCCGAAAGGAGATTGTCTGTGACATACGTGATTGCTCTTCCGTGCGTCGACTTGAAAGACAAGGCATGTATCGACGAGTGCCCAGTGGACTGTATTTACGAGGGTGATCGAATGCTGTACATCCACCCGGACGAGTGTGTCGATTGTGGGGCGTGCGAGCCCGTGTGTCCGGTGGAAGCCATCTACTACGAAGACGATGTCCCAGACAAATGGGCAGACTACTACCAAGCCAATGTGGACTTCTTTAGTGAAATTGGTTCACCCGGTGGCGCAGCAAAAATGGGGCAGATCGCCCATGATCACGACCTCATTAAATCCTTACCACCCCAACCTGTTGATACTCAGGGCTAGCACAAGGAATCGTGGATGACCCCTTCCACGCGTTCACTGCCCCCTTTTCCGTGGGACCGACTAGCCCCGGCACATGCCACTGCCAAAAAACACCCTGATGGTTGTGTGGACCTGTCAGTGGGCACGCCCATTGACTCGACTCCCGCGGTGATTCAACAAGCGCTCATAGAAGCCTCCGATTCGCCTGGCTATCCAGCAACTTTTGGGACCCCTCAGTTACGGGAAATAATTGCGGATTGGTACAAGCGCCGACGCAATGCAGGTGCCGTGCATCGTGACGGGGTGCTACCGACTATCGGTTCGAAAGAATTTGTGGCAATGCTTCCTTCAGCGCTCGGTTTAGGTCCGGAGTCAATGGTCGTTATCCCGGAGATCGCCTACCCTACGTACGACATAGGCGCCCGGCTATGTGGAGCAGTGACGCACTCCACGGACGACGTTGATGCGTGGGCAGGAAACACTGCCACAAAGTTGGTGTGGCTGAATTCACCCTCAAACCCCACCGGGGCTGTTGCTTCCAAGGAATATCTCACCACAGTGGTACGTGCGGCACGTGACGTGGGTGCAGTGGTGGCGTCAGACGAATGCTATGCCTCGCTCGTATGGGAAGGAGAGCCTGCCGCGAGCATCCTGGATGATGACGTATGTGACGGCAGCCATGAAGGACTTCTCGCCGTCTACTCGCTCAGTAAACAGTCCACTATGGCGGGATACCGGGCGGCTTTTGTGGCCGGAGACCCCGCGCTCGTGGCCTCACTTCTGGAGATACGCAAACACTCTGGATTAATGGTGCCTGCACCCGTCCAAAATGCCATGATTGCTGCGCTGGCAGATGACCGCCATGCACAGGAACAGCGTGCTCGGTACAGCGCCCGCCGGGTGCAACTTGTCGAGGCTTTTACCCGGGTTGGGTTCCGCATCGATCACTCCCAGGCAGGACTCTACTTGTGGGCAACGTTGGGTGAAGACTGTTGGACGACTGTCAACACACTGGCGGAACTCGGCATTCTGGTCGCTCCAGGTGAATTTTATGGGCCTGCTGGACAGCGCCATATCAGAGTGGCCTTAACTGCTTCTGATGCAGATATTGCCAGTGCCGCAGACCGGGTGAGCCAACAAGATTTCTCTTCCTCCCTGCCGGTTTAGGGCGCAGTGAGGTGCGGCTAGAATCATCTCGATCACCAACTCGCGACGAATGTGGAGGGACTCATGGTCGAGCCGACAGCTGCTCAACTATCTGTTGACGGCACTGTGCTTGACCTGGAAGTAGAACGTTCAGTCGAGGGCAATGATGGAATCGCTATTCCGCGGCTCTTAGCCGATACCGGTCACGTCACCATCGACCCTGGTTTCATGAATACCGCAGCATGCGAGTCGTCCATTACATATATTGACGGCGAAGCCGGCACTTTGCGCTATCGCGGGTACCCCATTGCGCAACTTGCGAGCCAATCCACCTTTCTTGAGGTGGCGCACCTACTCATTCACGGAGAGCTCCCGTCCCGCGCAGAGTTGGAAGCACTTGCGGAGCGAGTAGCACGTCATATGCAGGTGCACGACGGAATCAAGAATTTTCTGCGAGCTTTTCCTCGCGATGCCCAACCCATGGCCATTCTTTCGGGAGCCATTTCTGCACTCCAAACTTTTTATCCCGATAGCGTGGGTCGCAACGTAGAAGAGGTGGAACGCGCAAGCGTCTTGTTGCTCGCTAAGACCGCGACGGTGATTGCTTACCTTCAACGACGCTCCCAGGGCGGGGACTACATCGAACCTCACAAGAGCGGCACGGACTATGTAGAAGAATTTCTTCGCCTTACGTTTGCTCCTCAAGACGGAGCGGTAGAGGTAGATCCCAAGATTTGCCGGGCGATGGACCTGCTTTTGATTTTGCATGCTGACCACGAACAAAACTGTTCCACCTCCACCGTGCGCATTGTGGGTTCTAGCCAGGCCACCATGTACGCCTCGGTGGCAGCAGGAGTATCTGCCCTATCGGGGCCACTCCATGGAGGAGCGAACGAGGCAGCGCTCCACATGTTTGACGAAATTAAGGCCTCCGGTGACACCGTCGATACTTTCGTGGCCAAAGTGAAAGACAAGTCGGAAGGCGCGCGTCTGATGGGATTCGGCCACCGGGTATACAAGTCGTATGACCCCCGTGGCGCGGAGGTCAAAAAAGTCGCAGATGAGGTTCTGCGTGAACTCGGCGGCAATGTAGAGCTTTTCGATATGGCTCAGCGTCTGGAAGAGATTGCACTGAGTGACGAATACTTTATTGAACGCAAGCTTTACCCCAATGTCGATTTCTACACAGGTCTCTTGTACAAGGCAATGGGCTTCCCTCCGTCCATGTTTACGCCGTTGTTCGCTTTGGGACGGATGCCTGGGTGGATTGCTCACTGGCGGGAAGCGCTCACAGATCCCCGTACCAAGATCGGTCGGCCTCGTCAGATATACACAGGCGCGCAGGAACGGGCATACGTACCCATGGATGCGCGCGGTTAAGAGTTCACTGGTTCGGTAACCGTGACCTGTACCTGCGCAAAGTCACATGGCGCGGGGACCGTTGATTGCCCCACCTTCCAGGCTCCTGTGTCGCGTTCCCACAGATAACCGCACCACTCCACGCGGATGATGGCGTTAGTGCTCGCAGAAGCAACGGCCCAATGGGCCACGGCCCCTCCCCAGGATTGGTCACTGGGGGTGAGCACGACAACTGTAGACATGGTGGGGATATCGCGGATTTCAGTGGCGACTTGTGCGCCAAAGTGGCGTTCGGTACGGGCGTGAAGACTGTCTGCGGCGTCGGGCATGGGCACGGCTGGGGGGAGTGTGCACGAGAGTGACCCGGGAGCTGAGTTGCCGGTGAGGGCCGCAGCCCATGCACGCGCTTCTGCTTCGTGGTCCGCATAAGCGTCTGGGAACGCCGAACGCTGGACAGCCTGCGCGGCAACAGTAACGTCCATTTCGGCCCATCCTTCCACCCGTTCAAGTGCCGTGTAGAAGGCGTGTGTTGCGTAGTGGGGATCCGTCACCTCTGCAGGAGTTCCCCATCCCTGAGAAGGGCGTTGTTGAAAAAGCCCTAAGGAGTCACGATCTCCGTAGTCGAGATTGCGGAGATCGGATTCTTGCACTGCAGTGGCCAGAGCAATGATGACTGCGTATTCCGGTAAGCCTCGTTGCAGACCCACCGCCGCTATCAGAGACGCGTTATCTGTTTGTTCTGCAGTCAGACTATGAGACTCCCCATTCCAATGAGCAATGCACCTTTCGGAGGAGAACAATTCATCTCCGTACCGTTCGAAGAGTCGAGACCCTGTCCATGCTGCGCCTATTGCAAGGCCCAACAGCAGTCCAAGGAAGACGGTGCTCCACCCGCGTCTTCGAGTTTTCCGGGACACGTTAGTTAGCGTGCAAAATGGAGTTCAATGTCACCCCGTTACCCGAGCGCTCCACTGCCTCCATCTCGCCGGTTTGCGAATTTCGACGGAACAATAGATTGTGAGCTCCGGCAAGCTCTCGTGCTTTTACTACCGAGTCGTGAATTGGCGAATCGCCACTGCCGATTACCCGCACCTTAGAACCTGCCGTAACGTACAGGCCCGCTTCGACAACACAGTCGTTTCCCAGGGGTATGCCGAGGCCAGAATTTGCGCCGAGCAAAGATCGCTTGCCGATCGATATGACTTCTGTGCCCCCACCCGACAGTGTCCCCATGATGGAAGCGCCACCTCCTACATCAGAGCCATCTCCAATGACGACTCCTGCAGAGATGCGACCCTCGACCATGGAGGCCCCCAGAGTTCCCGCATTGAAGTTCACAAAGCCTTCGTGCATCACGGTAGTGCCTTCTGCCAGGTGAGCACCGAGACGCACGCGATCGGCATCTGCGATCCTCACTCCAGAGGGGACCACGTAATCAACCATGCGCGGAAACTTGTCTATCCCATACACCTGGAGATGAGAGCCCGCTGCGAGGTATCGCATCCGCGTTTCCTCTATGGTGTGCACCGCAACGGGACCGGCGTGGGTCCACGCCACATTCGTCAAGACCCCAAAAATTCCGTCAAGGTTCACTCCGTGGGGAGTGACCAGGCGATGACTTAAGAGATGGAGTCGCAAATAGGCATCCGGCACGTTTTGCGGAGGGGTTTCGGTGTCAATACTGATGAGTTCTACCGAGGTAGAAACGTCGCGCATGGCATCGGCGCCTGCCGCCTTGGTCAAGGACTCTGGCGGAGGTTCACTGGGGGGCGTGTTGCTCACCTCGGGTTTCGGAAAATATGTGTCCAACACAGTGCCGTCTGCTGCCGTGGTCAAAAGCCCAAATCCATGTGCATGTGCCATGTGCCCAGGATACGGCTCCAAACCTGTGCGCTGTCCCGACTAGGCTGACCTTCATGGTTCTTGACCTTGCGGCTCCGGTGGGCGACCTTGCGCGATCGCTCATTGACATTCCTTCGGTAAGCGGTGACGAAAAGCTCATTGCAGATGCAAGTGAACATGCGCTTCAAGGACTAGCGCATCTGACTGTCATGCGTGATGGCGATGCGATCGTTGCGCGTACCGATACGGGGGCCACAGAAAGAGTCATCATTGCCGGGCACCTCGATACCGTGCCGATCGCGTCTAACGTGCCTGCTGTCGTGAAAGATGATCTGCTGTTCGGGCGAGGCGCCGTGGACATGAAGGCAGGTGTTGCCGTGCAATTGTCGTTAGCAGCAGAGGTGACACATCCGCGACGTGACGTTACATGGGTGTGGTACGACCATGAAGAGGTGGAGTCACACAAGTCAGGGCTTGGCAGATTGATGCGGAACCACGCGGACCTTCTTCAGGGTGACTTTGCGGTGGTGTGCGAACCAACGGATGGGCTCATAGAGGGTGGCTGTAATGGCACCATGCGAGTGGAAATCACGATCCCTGGCATCACGGCTCACAGCGCGCGCTCGTGGAAAGGCACAAACGCGATTCATGCGTCTGCGCCGGTGTTGAATGTGTTACGGAGTTATGAGGCGCGTACTGCTTCTGTCGAGGGCCTTGACTATCGTGAGGGATTGCTCGCGGTAGGAATTCGCGGAGGCATTGCCGGGAACGTCGTTCCCGATTCATGTGTGGTGACCGTCAACTTCCGCTATGCGCCAGACCGTACTCCGGAGCAGGCTTTCGCGCACATCACAGAGACTTTTTCAGATGCGGTTCCTCCCGGCACGGATATCTCCGCAGTGGATCACGCCGACGCATGTCGTCCAGGGCTCGATTCCCCTGGCGCTCGGGAGTTGGTTGACGCTGTGTCACGCACGGGCTCGCCCGCCCCTCGCGCCAAGCTGGGATGGACGGATGTCGCGCGTTTTGGGGCGCGTGGGATTCCCGCGGTGAATTACGGCCCAGGAGACCCAGAACTCGCACATACGGACAATGAACACGTGTCCATAAGCCAAATCGAATCTGTACGGAAAGGACTCCACGCATGGTTGACCACGTAAACGGATCTGGATCAGGGCATTCTGCCGATGCTGCGCCTTACTGGAAGGGCCCGGTGATGCTCAAGGGCTCTCAGGTTCCTACGACATCTACCAGCCGACGCCTGTTGGAAGAAACGGATTCTCCCCACTGGCTTCATGAGGACCCGTGGCGAGTGTTACGTATCCAGTCTGAATTTGTCGAGGGGTTTGGGGCTCTTGCGGAACTTGGTCCTGCGATCAGTGTTTTTGGTTCGGCCCGCACCCCAGCCGACGACCCTGAGTACGCCTTGGGTGTCGATGTTGGGAAGCGTTTAGTGGAAGCAGGATATGCCGTGATCACTGGCGGTGGCCCGGGGATCATGGAAGCTGCAAACAAGGGGGCGATGGAGGCCGGAGGTGTGAGCGTTGGCCTCGGTATTGAACTCCCCTTTGAACAAGGAGTCAACGAATACGTCAACCTGGGAATCAATTTCCGTTATTTCTTTGCACGCAAGACCATGTTTGTGAAATACGCCCAGGGTTTTATTGTGCTGCCTGGAGGCTTCGGTACTTTCGATGAACTATTCGAATCGCTCACTTTGGTGCAAACCCATACAGTTGCGCACTTTCCCATTGTGCTGGTGGGGAGTGCGTATTGGCAGGGATTAGTGGACTGGTTGCGCGACTCCGTGGCAGCTACCGGCAAGATCAGTCCAGAGGACCTGGATTTAGTGACAGTTACCGATGACCTTGCGGAAGCTATCGAAGTAGTAAGTGCTCAGCAACCAAGCAGATAACGGCTTCTGCCGCCGCCACCAATGCCTGACGGTGAGGGCATTCTGACTAGTCCGTGGAAGCGCGTAGAATAGACCCTGTGCCGTCAAGCGCGGCGAAGCGATCGAGGAGAAACAAAAGTCATGGCTGCAATGAAGCCCCGCACAGGCGATGGACCAATGGAAGTCGTCAAAGAGGGCCGCGGTTTTGTGATGCGGGTACCGCTTGAAGGTGGCGGTCGCCTGGTGGTCGAGATCAACGCAGACGAGGTAGAAGAACTTCGGGCTGCTCTTGCAGGCGCGCAGCAATAGCGCTCGCTGTCTCACCCACAGTTCTTCAACGGCGTTTGACTGACACACTCAAGCCATCTGCGGCAGGCAGAAGCGTCGACACTAACCTCTCGTCTGTACGCAGAATCTTGAGGGTTTCCCGAATTCCCGTGGTGTCTGGATCACGCTGAGTAGGGTCCGCCACCCGCGAATGCCACAGCATGTTGTCACACACGATGAGGCCCCCTGGGCGCAGCAGCCTGATCGCGTGAGCAACGTAGTCCGGGTACTCAGACTTCACTGCGTCCACAAAGACGAGGTCGTAGGCTTCGTCTGCGAGGCGCGGAAGCACCTCCAGGGCCGCTCCGGTAATCATCCGGAGGCGTTCGGCAGGGATTCCATATTCGTTTACGGTGGCGAGGGCCGCGTGCTGATTTTCGGCGCGGGTATCGATAGACGTGAGGGTTCCTTCCGGGTTCATGCCTCGCAGCAAATACACGGCGGAAATCCCTGCCCCTGAGCCAATTTCGCACACGTGTCGTGCGTCTACCGCTGCTGCCAACACCGACAACACGGTGCCGCCGCCTGGGAAAATGGGAACACAGCCCAGTTCTTTCGCAGTAGCGCGTGCGGCGATTAAGGTGTCGTCCTCTGCGATAAAAGCATCGGCGTAGGCCCAGTTGGCGTGTGCGTTTTCGCTCATGTTCCCTCCTGTAGCCATCGTAATGTGGTTCCATGTGGCAAAGACCCCATCAATAGGGGAGACATTCGCTCTCAGACATGGGAACATAGAGGGGTATGTAGCCGTTATAAGACACATGGAGGCGCGCATGGTTTACTTGCCGGCGCAGCCTGCGACCCCTCGTGAGAGTTCTCTAGAGAGCCACGCAGAGGCTCACGGGTTTACCTGGGACGGCATTGTGCGGGAGCATTCCGCTCGCGTCTACCGCCTTTCTCTTCACCTCACCGGTAATCCTCACGACGCAGAAGACCTCACCCAAGATGTGTTCGTCCGGGTGTTTAACTCTCTTTCTCAGTACAAGCCAGGAACCTTTGAAGGCTGGTTGCACCGCATTACCACCAACCTGTTCCTTGACCGGGTACGCCGCAAGAAGAGGATTCGGTTTGACTGGATGGGGGAGAATCAAGACGCGGTTGCTACCTCGGATTCATTTGACCGGCACGAACGTTCGGGTCAACCTGAAGATGCTTTTGACATGGGCAATCTTTCGTCTGACGTGATTCAGGCTCTCGGTGACCTCCCTCCGGAATACCGTGCGGCTGTAGTGCTGTCTGATCTTGAAGGTTTGTCGTATGAAGAGATCGCCGCGACTTTGGGAGTAAAGCTCGGTACAGTGCGTTCGCGATTGTCGCGGGCGCGTTCCAAACTTCGTGAGTCGCTGGCACATCGTGCGCCTCAGGAAGCCCCGCGGTGAGTGAGAGGCACCTCGGAAAAAAGATTCACGACCTCGTAGATGGCAGGCTTTCTCGTGCTGACGCTGCAGAGGCGATGGAACATCTTGCTGACTGCGCTGAATGTGCCGAAGAAAGAGCAGCAATCGTGGCTGACAGGCAGGCACTTCGCACTTCCGGCGAGGGTATTGATACACAGGCAATCGCCAATTTGCTGGAACGCGACCGTATAGCGGAACGAGCAAAGTCGGAACCTCGCCGCCATGAACGGGCCGCTAAGGGACATGGAACTCCGGTGCTGCGTATCGCAGTGTTGCTGTTGGTCGGAGTCGGGGTTATTTCTGCTTCTTTATACGTTGTCGGGGCACCTGAAGCCGCACGGCTGGAATATGGAATTTCTGCACCTGTGCGCGGTGAAACATATGCCTACTTCGATGCCAGTCGCGTGCGCTCTTCTCCCGCACTGGAAGTATGGAGTCAGCCGCATTGGGATGACAGTGGGCTGGTGCCCATTGAGGCGCGACTTGTCCTTACAGGGGAGGGTGTCAAGGTGCTGGAGAGCACTTTTCTTGCGGGGCTAGAGCAGGTTCTACTGGTGCAACAAAAGGGTTACTTGCCGGAGAGTACGACACAGGGATACCCGGCAACCAAGTACACACAACGCGAAGCATTCATAGTCTCGATGGACAGGCCGGCACACATTGTTTTTGAATCAGGCCACGAAGTCATCCAATTACTGTGTGAATGTCCGCTCGACATTCTTGAAGACGTGGCAGACGAATTTCCTGCTCAAGAACCTATCTCTCCACTCGAACGTATGGAGGCGGGTCTGCGTAACGTCATGAAGGCACTTGCCGATGACTGAACCACGGGTGAGCACTCATGTGTATCAGCCTGCGCGCCCCATCCCACCCCGGCCTAGCCGAAGTTTCAGTGCGGGAGTTGTGGTGATGGCCTTCGCGGCCGGAGCGATCGGTGGGGTTGCCGGAGGAGCCTTGTTCGCCACGGACGCGAGCTCTGGCAACGCGCTCCCGGCACTTGCTCCTGCGGTTATTGAGGCAGAGGAAGGAACTGTCGCGGCGGTGGTGGATGCCGTGCTTCCTTCGGTGGTGTCAGTGGAAATCCTGAGTGGAGGCGTTGTCATTGGTACAGGGTCGGGGTTTGTTATCTCTTCCGAGGGCCACATCCTTACCAATAGCCATGTGGTCGAGCCGAACCCACAGAATGTACGAGTTGTCTATTCCGATGGAGTGCAAGAGGACGCCACTGTGGTCGGGAACACTTCTGACTACGACATTGCGATTCTGCAAGTGGACCGTGAGGGGCTAGCGCCCCTTGCACTTGCCGATTCCAGCGGAGTCGACATTGGTGATCCAGTGCTCGTGATTGGCTCTCCCCTTGGCCTTGATGCCACCGTGACGTCAGGAATTGTGAGCGCGGTACATCGCCCCATTGGGGGAACAACGGGCGTGACGTTCATTGACGCGATTCAGACGGATGCTGCCATTAACCCGGGTAATTCTGGTGGACCGGTTCTCAATTTGCGTGGAGAGGTGATCGGAGTGGCAACCGCAATTGCCACATTGCCGGGATCTACGGGGGCGAATGCGGGAAGCGTCGGCCTCGGCTTTGCGATTCCTGCTGATCAGGCCCGTCGCACTGCCCAGGAAATCATTGATACCGGAAGCGCAACTTTTCCCGTCATTGGAGTGCTGTTAGATGACTCTTGGGTAGGGGAAGGTGTACGGATTTCTGATGACGATGCTGGGAGTGGACTCGTGGCGGTGTCACCCGGCGGGCCAGCGGACCAGGCGGGGCTTCAGGCAGGCGATGTGATTTTGCGCATTGATGGTCGGCCTGTGACTCGTACGGTTGCGCTCATTGTGGCGATTCGTTCCCGTGCTCCAGGCGATGTGGTCACCCTGGGGGTGCGTAGCGACGATGGAACAGAGCGAGATGTCGAAGTGACGCTCACGCCCAACACCCAAGTGGTGTTCCAGGACGGTTCTGAATAGTTTTCGCGAGAACCCCTTCTATGCGTGCGGCACAATAGATCTGTGTTTGATATCAACGGTGGCGAATTCCTGGTCATTGCCGTGGTCGCTTTGCTGATCATGGGACCGGAGCGGCTCCCGCGCTATCTCGCACAAATGCGTGCCTTTGTGCAAGGTGTGGCAACCCTCGTGCGTGATGCGCAAGGTGTGGTGAAGCGTGAGGTTCCCGATGCAGATCTTGAGACGTTTGACATTCGTCAATATGACCCCCGGCACATGTTCCGTGAAGCAATGCACGATCACGATGGCGCCCGCGTCTCTCCAGATGGAGGGAAGCCCACGGTATCTTCGCAGATGAGTGCGGACAACCCTAGAGACGATTCTCCCGACAGCCGTAAGAGCGGCACTCGCTATGACTCTGAAGCCACGTGAGCCCCGCCGCGCGCCCGCGTCGGAGCGCCTCTGTGGAATGAAAGAATGACCATCATGAAACCGCGCGTATTTTCTGCCATGCAACCCACCGCAGACAGTTTGCACCTCGGGAATTACGTGGGTGCGCTTGCGAATTGGGTGGAGCTCCAAGACACGCATGAGTGCATCTATTCAGTGGTGGACCTCCACGCCCTCACGGTGCCTCAAGACCCAGCTACGTTACGCGAACGTACCCGCCGCACGGCCGCACAGTTTCTCGCTGCTGGAGTGGACCCGGAACAGTCGTTGTTGTGTGTCCAAAGCCATGTTCCGCAGCACGCTGAGTTTGCGTGGATTTTGTCGTGCTTCACAGGTTTCGGCGAAGCCGGGAGGATGACCCAGTTCAAAGACAAGTCCGCAAAACAGGGAGATTCGTCTACCAACGTGGGCCTTTTTACGTACCCCATTCTCATGGCAGCAGACATCTTGTTGTATGACGCCGCCGCAGTGCCGGTG
>WTKG01000178.1 GCA_011524475.1 Demequinaceae bacterium | reverse complement strand
CGCGAGCCTGGCCAGAAGACGGAGACGTCATGATGCGAGTTTAGGCAGTTGTAGAGCTATCGACGATTTCGTCTAAGAATGACACCAGATCTGAAGCGAGGCCGGTGTAGGTGGCCGGAGTAAGCGAGAGGAGCCGTTCTTGTACGTCGTCTGGTAGACCGAGAGTTTCGATAAAGGACGCGAGTGCGGCAGCATCGATAGCTGCACCTCGAGTGAGGTCCTTGAGGCGTTCATAAGGATTTTCCATACCAGGGGTTCCTGCGATCCCAGCGGCCCGCATGGCTGACTGAATGGCTTCGCCCAGAACTTCCCAGTTTGCGTCTAAGTCTGCGGCCAGAGCAGCTTTGTTCACATCAAGCCCGGCCAATCCTTTCTGCACGTTGCTGATGGCGAGCAGCGAGTGGCCAAAAGCAACGCCAATAGTGCGTTGAGAGGACGAATCGGTGAGGTCACGTTGCATCCGTGAGGTCACCAAGGTCGCAGCAAGGTTGTCTAACAATGCGCATGAAATCTCGAGATTTGCTTCTGCATTCTCAAATCGAATGGGGTTTACTTTGTGCGGCATGGTGGAAGAACCAACAGTGCCTTGCCCACGGACTTGCGTGAAGTAGTCCAAAGAGATGTACGTCCACACATCGGTCGCCAGATTGTGCAGGATTCGGTTGAATCGAGCCATGTCGGAGTACAGCTCAGCCTGCCAGTCGTGAGACTCGATCTGAGTGGTGAGTGGATTCCAGGTCAGACCCAGACCTTCGACGAAGCTTCGCGAAATGGTGATCCAATCCGTGGAGGGCACTGCCGCGACGTGGGCTCCGTACGTTCCGGTCGCTCCGTTGATCTTGCCTACGAACTGAGTAGATTCGATGCGTCTCATTTGCCGCTGGAGGCGCTGTGCAATCACGGCGAATTCTTTCCCCACGGTGGTAGGGGTTGCTGATTGTCCGTGTGTGCGCGACAGCATTGGTTGAGCGACGTTGTCGCGGGCGATCTGCGCCACGTCTTTCACTAGTGCGCGTGCGGTAGGCAACCACACGTCAGTCGTCGCGTTGCGAATGGTCACGGCATAGGCAAGGTTGTTGATGTCTTCCGATGTACAGGCGAAGTGCACTAATTCGCCTAGGTCGCGTAGGGCGCTACCCTCGGGGGCTTCTTGAAGACGACGTTTGAGGTAGTACTCGACAGCCTTGACGTCGTGCACGGTTTCACGTTCGATGGCGGCAAGTTCTGCCACATCTTCCATGTCGAAAGTTGACACCACGTCCCGCAGATAGGCAATGTCAGAGGGAGGGAGCGCGGGCGCTCCTGGAACTGACTGAGTGTCACAGAGGTGGATAAGCCATTCCACCTCGATGTGAATCCGAGCCCGGTTGAGTGCAGCCTCACTTAGGTGATCGACCAGTGGCGCTACGGCCGCACGGTATCTACCGTCGAGAGGGCCAAGTGCGGGTGGCTCGGCGGCTGACGCGAAGGAAACCCATGTGTCTGTCACAGGTCTATTGTTTCACGGCTTGTGCGCTAAAACCGAGCCGGTAGAGTGGGCCACCGTAACCGCATCACTATTCGCCTCTCGATAGGGCAGTTTGTGCGGCCGTATATGGAGGAAAAGTGGCAGAGCCTGATCTTGCAAAGATTGCCGCTGAAGCGGGCTTACCCAAAATTTCGGGCAGGATGCCCCTAGGGCAATATTTGCGTGAAACCTGGAATCGCCGGGGCTTCGCCCTTTCTCTTGCGCGCTCCCGCATTGACGCAGAGTTTGGTGTGAGTCGCCTCGGCCTTGCCTGGGTTGTGGCAAGGCCAATTCTTAATGTTGTGGTGTACGGCACTGTTTTTGGGTTGATTCTTCCCGCTAGTTCACGCCCCGAGAATTTTATTCCGTACCTCGTCGTCGGTGTATTTATCTTCGAATATTTCAACAAATGCTTTGCAGGAGGCGCTAGTTCCATTACAGGAAATCACGGGATCGTGCGATCCTTGACTTTCCCTCGACTCCTTCTTCCGATGTCGCTTGTTCTTCAGCGCTCGCTAGAGATGATTCCTGTGCTTGCTGTCATGTTTATTTTTGTAGTGGCCTTTGGTGAACCTGTGACCTGGGACTGGCTCTTGGTTTTTCCGATCATGTTCCTGATGTTCATCTTTAACTTTGGCGTGGCTCTCATTGCTGTACGTTTGACGGTGCATTTCCGCGACGTTACTCAGATCGTCCCGTTTGTTTCACGGATTATTTTCTATAGTTCAGGAATTTTCTATTCTTTGGATAAAGTCCTCGCCTCGAATACCACTCTACTT
>WTKG01000186.1 GCA_011524475.1 Demequinaceae bacterium | reverse complement strand
GGTCACGGTTTTTCACAAGGGCCTCCCCCACAAGTACCGCATCAGCACCTGCGCGAGCGTATTCCATCACATCGTGGCTGTCCCGAATACCGGACTCTGCGATAGTGACAATGTCGTCAGGAATGGATGGAGCCACCCTCGCAAAAGTGTCACGATCCACCTCAAGCGTGGCGAGATTTCGAGCGTTCACGCCAATAACCTGAGCACCCGCATCTACCGCACGCGCAACTTCATCCTCGTGATGCACTTCTACCAAAGCAGTCATCCCTAAAGAGTGCACCCGCTCGACCAAGCTCTCTAATGCCAGTTGTTCCAGAGCCGCCACAATAAGTAGCACCATGTCTGCGCCGTGGGCACGGGCTTCCCACACCTGGTACGGAGTAACAATAAAGTCTTTGCGAAGAACCGGGATCTCCACTTTGGCCCGCACTGCATCGAGGTCGTGTAGCGATCCCCCGAAACGCCGCTCCTCCGTCAACACTGATATGGCAGCAGCTCCACCAGCTTCGTATTCGGTGGCCAGAGCAGCGGGATCGGCAATATCGGCTAACTCGCCCTTCGAAGGACTCGAGCGTTTCACCTCGGCAATGACCGCGATTTCGCTGCCCCGCAGACGCGTGACTGCATCTACCGCACAGGGTAAACGTGACGCTCGTTCTTTCAATTGATCCATGGGAGTTGCAGCCTCACGGACAGCAAGATCTTCGCGCACGCCAGCGACGATCGCCTCAAGCGCGCTCACGGCGTCGGCCTCCCCATGAGCCCCATCGTAACCGCGCGCGCACATAGATGCGTCACCGAGAAGACAGATGCACGTTTGCTAGGGGGCCAGATACGGTTCTAAGGCAGGGATATTTCGCACAACCCAAAAAAGCGCCAGGAATATAGGCAACATCAGCGCCGCAGTAGTGGAGAGCCGGAATCGCGGGACTTTGAGACCTGCGGCAGCTGCTGTCCACCACACCAATCCCCCCGCCATCAGCGGGATCAACACGAGTACCGCAACCGGGTTCATGTCTAATGCCCCAGCCACATTGCCATGAAGCAATTCATGAGTTGCCCGGAGGCCTCCACATCCTGGACAGTGAAAACCTGAGACTGCCAAGAACGGGCACCCTGGGAAAAATCCTGAGTGATACGGGTTACCCCATGCCACATATGAAGCCGCTACTGCGACAGACAGGTTGGCAAATAACGGGCCTGCCAATCGCGACACCCGTGTGGGAGTATCGGTCTGCACAGTAGAAGCCTTCACATGGGTGTGTTACGCGTAAAACTCACCGGAAAAAGAACCTGTCACCATAAGGAAAATCCAGCTAAGGGTTCCTAGAACGCTACCCACGATTCCTAGAATGAACCCGACGTTTCCAAGGTTTCCGTTGTTGGCAAGACCTGCTGCCTCAGCTTCTTTGGATTTGCGGCCCAAAATGATGGCAGGGATTCCCGCCAGAAGACCACAACACACAATGGACACAATTCCGAGCACCAATGCCCAGATTCCAAGATTGTTTTTTTGTTCGTTTGCTGGACGGGGTGCAGGTACTTCGGCGGACATAGAGGTCTCCTCTTCGTGTGACTAACTGATGAATGGGAACACGTACGTCATGGTAGAGAAAATCACTATAAAACGCGACTACGCACGCCGGGAGAGGCGCTACGAATCTACGAAGGTTGCCCTTTACCCATCGATTTCATCACACCGCCGACAATCAACGCGGCCGTGACGACTCCGGCGCCAATCCATACATAGGAGAGTTCCCAAATCGTGAACCCTATGCCCGCAACAAGCGAGCCCAAGGTGATACCGCCATTGGTGACCCAGGCTGCCTGAGTACGCCCATGGTTTGAGTACGCCTCTTCAGGAAGATCTGCGCCACTAATATTCACGCTCGAGGACATTAATTCTCCTTGGAATCTCGTGGGATTAGTCTACGTGACGTACACGAGAAAACTGTGCTGCCTGCGCCACCGCTCGCACCATGGCAGCCGCTTTATCTCGAGTTTCTTGCTCTTCACGTTCAGGAACCGAATCAGCAACGATGCCAGCCCCTGCCTGGACATGTGCCACGTGATCTCGAATCACAGCCGTACGGATAGCAATAGCAAGGTCGGCATTCCCCGCGAAATCGAAGTAGCCCACTGTTCCGCCATAAAATCCGCGGCGCACGGGCTCGTATTCATCAATGAGTGCGATTGCGCGTGGTTTAGGTGCCCCCGATAAGGTGCCGGCCGGAAATACCGCCATAAATGCATCCACGGGTGTGTACTGCTCTTCCAACGTGCCGACCACAGTGG
>WTKG01000116.1 GCA_011524475.1 Demequinaceae bacterium | reverse complement strand
TCGTCCACCACTGGGGAGCAGGGCGGCCTACGCTAAGCATATGGACGATACCGAGTGCATTTTCTGCGCAATAGTGGCAGGCGATATTCCTGCCGATATCGTGCTGGAAAATGACAGTGTGATTGCTTTCCGCGACATTGCCCCGAAAGCGCCCACTCACGTGTTGGTAGTGCCACGGGTGCATGTGCCGGATGTCCCCACTTTGGCGCACAGCGCGCCCGAGATTTTGGCGGATGTGGTCCAGGCTGCTGGTGAGGTAGCGAAACGTGAATGTGATGGTGACTTTCAGTTGGTGTTCAACACTGGGGTAGGAGCCGGCCAGACGGTATTCCATGTACACGGGCATGTGCTTGGCGGCGCCCAGATGTGGCAGGACGCGTGACCACAACTCACACGGTGGTGATAGAGGATCCCGCGGAGATGCTTGCCCTCATGGGCGCCGGGGATGCCGTCATGCGGGAGCTTGAAGAAGTGTTTTCTGAGGTGGATTTTTTGATCCGGGGTAACACGATTTCTCTGACCGGGCATGAAGAAGGCGTCGCCCGGGCTTCCGATGTCATTACGGAACTGCGTGGAGTGATTGCGGCGGGAGTCGAGCTGACTCCGCAGGTGGCTCGAGCGGGGGCAGGAATGATGTCAGATGAGGCGAGCAAGGAGCCTCAGAGCCGCCCGGCCGATACTTTGACCCGTTCTATAGTCTCGGCCAGAGGAAAGACGATCAGACCTAAGACAGTAGGTCAGTCTGCGTATGTGGAGGCCATTACCTCCCACACGATTACGTTTGGAATCGGTCCTGCAGGAACCGGAAAGACGTACATCGCCATGGCTCTTGCAGTACGAGCATTACAGGCCAAAGAAGTGAATCGGATTGTGTTGACTCGTCCGGCAGTGGAAGCAGGCGAGAGGCTTGGTTTTCTGCCGGGGTCATTAAGCGAAAAAATTGATCCTTATGTGCGCCCTCTCTACGACGCTCTCCACGACATGGTGGATCCAGATTCGATTCCGCGCTTGATTGAGGCAGGCACTATTGAAGTGGCCCCGTTGGCGTACATGCGGGGACGTACCCTCAACGATGCTTTCGTCATTCTTGACGAGGCCCAAAACACCACGCGGGAACAGATGAAAATGTTCCTTACGCGGCTTGGGTTTGGTTCCACCATGGTGGTCACGGGAGATGTGACACAGGTTGACCTTCCGGCGGGAACCGACTCGGGGTTGTCAGTGGCGCGTGAACTTTTGCGCAGTATTGACGGTGTTGGAGTGGTGGAATTTACTTCGGACGACGTGGTGCGGCACCGGTTGGTGAGTGACATCATCGACGCTTATGCCGTGGATGACGCCTCCACTGCCCGCCGTTCCCACAACGGACAGCAGCGCAATCCGGCGCGTGCGGTGGGCCGCCGTGATTGATGTCAATAACGAGTCTGGCTTCTCGGTTGAGGAGGCCGAATTTGCCGCACTCGGTGCTTTCGTGTTTGCCGAAATGAACGTCTCTGCTCAGGCAGACCTCGGGATCCAGTTTGTCGATGAGCACACCATGGCTGAACTGCACGTGAGGTGGATGGAGGAAGAAGGGCCCACCGATGTGCTCAGTTTCCCCATGGATGAATTGCGTCCGGGCAGTCCTGATGCTCCATCTGAGGGTTTACTCGGTGACGTGGTGGTGTGTCCAGTAGTGGCCGAGCGGCAAGCGCAGCAGGCCGGGCATTCCACGCAAGAGGAGATGTTGCTGTTGACTGTGCACGGGATTTTGCATCTGCTCGGGTTTGACCACGTGGAACCAGAGGAGGAGAAAGAAATGTTTGCCCTCCAGCGTCAACTCCTCCTTACCTTCCTGGCTCGACCGGCATAGGCCCGCAATGGAACTGTCCTTTACCGCACTGGTCATGGTGAGTGTTGCGCTTGTGTTGGGTGTTGTGGGTAGTGGATTACTGCATGCCCTGAATGCGGCCTTGGAGCAACTTCCTCATTCTCGAGAACGCGCGTTAGCGGAGTCTCGGCGCCCTGATGGGCGGAGAACCATCGTGGCGTGGCTTACCCATGATGTGGACAAAACAGCAAATTCCACGTCTGTGGCGTACGCGATTGCAGAGGCGGTAGCGGCGGTGTCCCTCACGCTTATTGCAGTGCAGATGGGATCGGCGCTGGAATTGCCCTGGTTATGGACGGCATTGGGTGCCCTCGCTGCGGTGGCGTTTCTTGCGTTAGTGGTGGAAAGGGCTGTGCCCCGTCAGATTGGTCGCGCTCGACCGGAGGCAACAGTCCGTGTGGCAGGAGTGCTTGCCGCCCCCTTGATTGCCGCAACGGCGCCTGTACGCACCATGATTCCAGCGCTCCGAAAAGCCCCCCTTGCGG
>WTKG01000104.1 GCA_011524475.1 Demequinaceae bacterium | reverse complement strand
CCGCATGGGTAGCTTGTCTATCTGACTGATCGGACATCAGGCCTCTCCTACCCGTTGGTCACGTGCCGCCGCTTGCTTTGCAGACAATCCAAATATTTCAATAAATCCACGGGCTGCGGACTGGTCAAACGTGTCCCCTTCGTCATATGTCGCCAGAGCAAAGTCATACAGTCCAGTGGTGGAACGGCGCCCCGTCACAGTGGCACGGCCACCGTGAAGCACCATCCGAATGTCACCGTTGACGTGTTGTTGGGTGTCGTCTACAAAAGCGTCCAGGGAACGCTTCAGCGGACTCGACCACAACCCGTCGTAAACCAACTCTCCCCACCGCTGTTCTACTTCCCGCTTGAAACGCGCCTGCTCGCGCTCAATCGTGACGGCCTCCAGTTCTCTGTGAGCCTCGATGAGGGCCACTGCGCCGGGCGCTTCATACACTTCGCGCGACTTGATGCCCACGAGGCGGTCTTCCACCATGTCTATGCGGCCAATGCCGTGTGCCCCAGCCCGGCGATTCATCTGTTCAATTGCCTCCAGCGGTGTGACGGAGACGCCGTCAAGCGCCACCGGAACTCCCTGGGCAAACGTGATCACAACTTCGTCCGGTACCGGCGGAAATGCGGGGTCGTCGGTATAGGAATAGATGTCCTTGGTCGGTGCATTCCAAATGTCTTCCAGGAACCCCGTCTCTATTGCTCGTCCCCACACGTTTTGATCAATCGAGAACGGATTGTTTTTTGTTGTCTCAATGGGCAGATCCCGCTTCTGGGCGTACTCAATAGCTTTGTCTCGGGTGAGCGCCAAGTCGCGCACGGGGGCGATGCACGTAAGTTCCGGGGCGATGGAGGTGATTCCCACCTCGAAACGCACCTGATCGTTTCCTTTTCCCGTGCACCCATGCGCCACCGTGCTGGCCCCATATTCGTGAGCAGCCGCGACAAGGTGAGACACAATCACGGGCCTACTGAGCGAAGACACCAACGGGTACTTGCCTTGGTACATACCGTTGGCCTTCAACGCAGGCATGCAATAGTCCCGTGCAAATTCGTCTCTCGCGTCGGCAACATAGGCTTCGACTGCCCCACAGTCGAGGGCTCGCTGGCGGATCACGTCCAGGTCTTCGCCTCCTTGCCCCACATCCACAGCAACGGCAATGACTTCCGCACCAGTAGCGTCGGCAATCCAGCCAATAGCAACAGAGGTATCAAGACCTCCGCTGTATGCAAGGACAATGCGCTCTTTCATGACTGCTCTTTCTCTTGTGTCTGATTGACTCTGTTAAGCAGATGCCCGCCGGCGTCCTGCTCGATCCAAAAAACGTTGCGCGAGATCGTGCCCACCCATGGCGTCTCGCGCTACCACCAGGACGGTGTCATCGCCGGCGACGGTCCCGAGTACCTGATCATCTTCATAACCGTCAATGGCAGAAGCAAAAAATTGCGCCGCCCCGGAAGGCACCCGTAGTACGGCAAGATTGGCGCTGGCTTCTGCGGAAAACAACAATTCTTCGCACAGTCGGTCGAGGCGGGATTTCGCGTCGTCCACACCGTCACGGTCGTCCGAAGAGGCGTAAGCGTATTCGCCGTCACCACGGCGCACCTTAATTGCACCTATATCTACAAGGTCGCGTGAAAGCGTGGCCTGGGTTACCTCTATACCCATTGTCCGTAGCTCCAGAGCTAATTCCCCCTGGGAGTGAATGTTCTGGGTAGACAGCATCTTCCGAATCAATGCTTGCCGTGCAGCCTTCGTGGCAGGGATGGACTGGGTGGGCGTGGCATCAGACATTGTCATGAACGCACCAACCATTCCAGCAATGCTTTTTGGGCGTGAAGGCGGTATTCGGCCTCGTCCCACACCAGGGAATGAGGGCCATCTATCACGTCGGCTGTGATTTCTTGCCCTCGATATGCCGGCAAGCAATGAAGCACCTGGACATCATTCGCGGCCATCTCCACGGAGTGGGAATTGAGCTGCCATGGAGCGAAGATCTTTTCCCGCTGTGTCATATCTGCGTCATCGCCCATGGACACCCACGTGTCGGTGGCGAGCACGTTCGCTCCCTCTACGGCTTCCTCGTGGTTATGTACCACCCGCACAGAGCCGCCTGTCTGTGCCGCAATAGCAGTGGCCTGTTCCACAACTTCCTGGTCCGGAGTGAAGTCGTGTGGCGTCCCGATGCGTACATGCAGACCTGCCGTGGTGCCACCAAGCAGATAGGAATGTGCCATGTTGTTGGCCCCATCCCCCACATAGGCAAGAGTCAGGCCCTTCAGCGCGTCCACACTTCCACGCGCGTCCGCAATGGCAGCAAGGTCTGCCAAGACTTGGCAGGGGTGAAAAGTGTCAGTGAGTGCATTCACCACCGGAACATCACAGTGTCTGTC
>WTKG01000148.1 GCA_011524475.1 Demequinaceae bacterium | reverse complement strand
GCTTGATGGCAGGGAGCACTCCTGCGGACAAGAAGCCGTTGCTCGCAGCCACCACGGTGCGAGCAACGTTATCCGGGTCGGAACCTGCCGAGCGAGTGCGAATCACCGGGTCGGAGAGTCCGATAGTCATGTCAGCTACGGGAGCGAAGTTGACATTAAAACCTAAATCGAGGATGTCTCTTCCTGCATATTTATAGGCGGCCTCTACCGCCGCCTTATCCGTCGCCGCTCCGGCAGCCATAAAGGCTGGCATCTCTGGAATGAGGTACGACAACCTCGCAACGGTGCCACCTTCTTGATCTACGCTCACAATCGCCGGCCAGGCTCGGCCTGTATCCAAGGCGACACTTTGCACGGCCTCGGTGAGTTCGATCACTTGCGCCCGTTCCCCGAGGTTGTGGTCAAAAACGATGACTCCGCCGAGATGGTAGCGGCGCATATCTCGCACCGCGTCAGCGGGATCTGTGCCCGCAAAATGGCCCACTATGACTTGTCCAGACGCCTGCTCCACTGTCAAATTTGCCGCTAAGTTCTGCG
This sequence comes from Demequinaceae bacterium, assembly GCA_011524475.1. Lineage (GTDB taxonomy): Bacteria > Actinomycetota > Actinomycetes > Actinomycetales > Demequinaceae > WTKG01. Next base: position 1,858 of record WTKG01000148.1, on the reverse strand, counting down.
CAAAGTCCCAGTCTGCGAGGCTCGGACCCCAGGACAGCATGATCTCTTCTGGAGGGATGACTTCAGGAGAGGGGCTGGGAGAGGCGGCAGCGAGAGCGTCTTCGGAGGCGCCCCCGCCGAACGAGATAACCCCTGGTTGCGCCAGCGCAGTAACCCCGAGACCGATTCCCGCCGCGACAACCGTGGCAACCGTAAAAGTTGCCAGGATGCGCCCTCGAACGGATAGCCATCCACGGGAGGAGTGGCGTCCCGCGGTCGTGGCGGTGTACCGAGGTGCGTGACCCGACATTACACAGTGACCTCTCGCAATGGCATAGCAGAATCAACTCCAAAGTGTAGCCCGCTAGGTTCTACGCCAGACCGGGCAACAGCACTTCCGAGGGCGGCAATCATCGCACCATTATCAGTACAGAACCGCAGAGGAGGAATCCGCACTGTGAGCCCTGCCTCCTGGCCTCGCATCAGGGCAGCGTCTCTGAGCTGAGAGTTCGCAGAGAACCCTCCCCCAATCACCACGGTGTCTACGTGATGATTTTCCGCAGCGCGCAAAGTCTTCGTTACCAACACATCCGTCACCGCCGCAGCGAAACTTGCCGCAACGTCTTCTTTGGGAACGGCACGTCCATCAATCTCGCATTGTTCCAGCCATCGCGCGACCGCTGTCTTGAGCCCTGAAAAACTGAAATCGTACGCATGTTCAACCATGTCATGTGGCTTAGACAAACCTCGCGGAAAAGCGATTGCCGCAGGGTCACCTTCGCGAGCCAGAGCATCAACGTGGGGGCCTCCCGGATATGGAAGACCAAGCAATCTCCCTACTTTGTCGAATGCCTCCCCCGCAGCATCATCAAGTGTGTGCCCCAATTCCGTCACTGAAGTAGCGATATCGTCGACCAGAAGCAAAGACGAATGGCCCCCCGAGACAATCAGAGCAAGAAACCTCGAAGGGAACTCCCCGTGAACAAGCTCATCTACCGCAGCATGCCCCACCACATGGTTCACCGCATACAGCGGCTTGTCGAGGGCAAGCGCAAGGGCTTTTGCTCCAGCCACCCCTACTGTGAGCGAACCGACGAGGCCTGGACCTGAGGCCACCGCCACAGCGTCTATCTCCTCAAGGGAATGACCTGCTGCCGCAAGAGTCGAGTTCAAGGTAGGGACAAAGGACTCCAGGTGGGCGCGTGACGCTACTTCGGGGACTATGCCTCCAAAGCGGGCATGTTCTTCCATGGAACTTGCCACCGTGTCGTGAAGCAATTCCCGTCCGCGGACAAGAGCGATCCCGGTCTCATCACACGTGGACTCAATGCCCAGAACTAATGGATCCACGAGGCAAGCGTAATAGGCCTACAGCGTTGTAGGTACGTCGCGGTCGAGACTGACGCGCATGACCAGTGCATCTTCTCCCTCAGGTTGGTAATAACGCTTACGCACTCTCACCTGTTCAAAACCAAACGACCTATAAAGACCAATCGCCGCGTGATTCGACACTGCGACCTCGAGCCATGCCTCAGGCTGCCTCAAGTCTTGCGCCTCACGCAGGAAATCTTCCACCAGTGCACGCCCGCACCCCTGTCCACGGAACTGTGGGATCACCGCAACATTCAAGAGACTAAAAACATCGGAGGCAAAGCCGTACACGGCATACGCCACCAAGGTATCCGCAGTGTACGCACCTCGATAGCGCGTAAGCCCGCTCGCGAAATCTTGTCGAATTAGACTTTCCGACCACGCTTGGGTTCCAAAAATTTCACGGTCTGTGGCCGCCATCCACGACAAATCGTCAGCGGTGAGGTCGCGCAAAGACCATGACGTCACGAGGCAGGTGCGCCGTGCACGTCAGGTCGGCGTAAGTACA
>WTKG01000018.1 GCA_011524475.1 Demequinaceae bacterium | reverse complement strand
GGGTTATTACGTGGGCGTGAATTCGTGATGAAGGATGCCTATTCCTTTGACGTGGATGAATCAGGCCTTGAGGCGAGTTATCTGGCGCAACGAGATGCCTATGTGAAGATTTTTGACCGCTTAGGGCTGGACTATGTGATTGTGGACGCCTACGCAGGTGCCATGGGGGGATCTAAGTCGGAAGAGTTTTTGAGCCCTACAGACATCGGTGAAGACACCTTTGTGCGTTCTGCTGGGGGATATGCCGCCAATGTGGAGGCAGTCACTACTCCGGTACCGGAAGCCCACCCTCTCGACGGGCTTCCCGCTGCTCACGTGAAAAACACTCCCGACACTCCCACGATCGACACTCTCGTGACGTATGCAAATGAGCATCACGCGCGTGAGGATCGCGCCTGGACAGCTGCGGACACACTTAAAAACGTAGTTATCGCCACCACTGATACGGCAGGAGAGCGCAGTCTCCTGGTGGTGGGTGTTCCGGGAGACCGTGAAATAGATATGGCGCGTCTCAGCGCGGCCGTGGCGCCTGCTGTTCCGGAGCCAGCAACAGAAGATGACCTCGCGAAACATCCCGCACTTGTGAAGGGATACATCGGCCCCCAGGTGCTTGGCCCCCAGGTGCGGCCCGAAGGCGTGGAGTACTTATCGACTGACGACACCGCGATTCCGTATCTGCTGGATCCGCGAGTAGTCCCGGGGACCCGTTGGGTGACGGGGGCGAATGAGCACGGAAAACATGTTTTTGATCTGGTGGCGGGCCGAGACTTCACGGCAGATGGGGTTATTGAAGCTGCCGAGATCCGTGACGGAGACCCGGCCCCCGATGGGTCTGGACCACTGGAACGTGCGCGTGGGGTAGAGATTGGGCACATCTTCCAGCTGGGACGTAAGTATGCGGAATCTCTTGGCCTGCGGGTGCTGGATGTACACGGCAAGCAGGTCACGGTCACCATGGGCTCGTACGGGGTGGGGGTTACGCGGGTGGTGGCATTGCTTGCCGAGAACAACAACGATGACGCTGGGCTAGTGTGGCCGCAGGCAGTGGCTCCCTACGACGTACACGTGGTGGCTGCTGGCAAAGACGACGCTATCTACGAAGCAGCGGAGTCTGTGGCCGCTGAGTGCGAAGCCGCCGGTTTTGAGGTATGCCTTGATGACCGGAAGAAAGCTTCTCCGGGAGTCAAATTCAAGGATGCCGAATTGATTGGCGCCCCGGTAATTGTGGTCGTAGGCAAGGGGCTTGCTGAGGGAGTAATCGAGGTAAAAACCCGGGCGAGCGGAGATCGCACGTCAGTTCCTCCCACAGAGGTAGTGGCCACAGTTGGGCAGGTCCTGGAGTCCTGAGAAGACACACGCCGCTCAGGTACACGAATTCCCTGCCTGGCTCCGCGGTCGTGTAGCGTGGCTCGACGTACGTGACGCATGAAGAAAGAGGTATCTCGTGAACGGCGCCAGTGATGTAACCAAGGAATTTTTTTCGTTTCCAGTAGCGGCCGCGCACACAACACGACCTCGATTCGTGCCGGTAGCGGTGGGTATAGCCGCGGCCAGTGTGGTGCTTTCAGGGTGCTCGTTGTTCTCAGATGGTTCGCTCCGCGCGGGGGATTGCACGGGTCCGCTCGAATTGGGAAGCGACGTGGGTTTCCCCGCTCAGGTGAGTTGTGAAGAGGAGCACCATGGAGAGGTATTCCACGCCTTCACTCTTGAAGGTATTGATACCTACGACGTCGCCAGGATTGAAGACGCCGTCTTTTTTGCGTGTGACGCAGCTTTTGAAGAGTACGTCGGGCTTCCGTGGGACCAGTCCGCATGGGGTGATTATGTTTTCTACGGCCCCAATGAGGACGGCTTCTCTGAAGGGGAACGAGAATTTGTGTGTATTGCGGAGGATCCCGAAGGGGCCAAGGTCGGTTCCATCGTCGGATCGGCAGAATAACTTCCGCTGCCGCGTATGACGCTCCCGCCCCGTGGTCTCACATAGAGGTATCGGGTGACGGAGTCAGGCTCGTAGACGGCGCGACAATATCGATTCCTGGAAAAGCCGGCACGACCCATGGATCCGCTTGCCACCACGCACGAGATTGCTGGAGAGCCGTGTACGCGCCGGCAAGCATCCAAGTCGAGTGTGCCTGGGTTCCCGCAGTACACGAGTGGAAAAAAGCTTCTGTGTAGGCCGTGGCAAGTTGATGGTGAAGACGCACAATTAAGGCGTGCAGTTGTGCCGTGTTCTCGATGTCTGTGCGCTCCACGGCGTATCCCGCTGCACGGATATCTTCAACGCCGTGGGCGATAAGTGTTTCGGTAGCAGTCACATGCAATGTTCGAAGTGTGTGGGCGGTGCGGGCGTGAGCCCTTGTGCCTAGGCGCGCGTGAGCAACTTCTAGTGTGTAGGCGAGTCGGT
>WTKG01000073.1 GCA_011524475.1 Demequinaceae bacterium | reverse complement strand
GTGTAGAGAATGTCGTTTTCAATACGGATGTTCAGGCCAATGGCATCAATCTGATTGAGACGTTCGATCATGCGAGGGTCGACAAAAGCATGAGCAAATTTCTTATCAGGCGCCATGACGCGCCACTTCTTGTTGAACTCAGCAGATTCAAATTCAATGTCTTCTCCGCCAAGCCATTTGCTGACCTTATGGCGCGAACTTTCAGCCACGATGTCTAACCGTCGCATAGGGAAAGGGAGCTTCACGGTGGTGATTTGAAACTGATGACGGGTACGACGCTTGTCATCAATACGCATGTGAAACTCGTGCACAAAGGTGGAACACTCAAGCCCCCCAAACATGCCTGTAAGCACGTAAATGTCTCGCCTGTGAGATCCCTGACCAAACGGGAAAGCACCAAGCCGGCGAGACCAATAGGAGGATTGCTCTTCGTATTTCCACCCATGCCTCACTGCGAAAGTGCGCATCCGGCTTCGATACCGAAGCTCTCGGTAAATATCGAACACCCACCAAGCAAGGGCAACAGCTCCGACCACGACACCAAAAACCACGCCCGCAAAGCCTGGCAAGGGGCCCACGTTTCGAAAAGAGAAGAAAGCAAATCCGGTCGCAATAGCGACGGCAAGGCCAAGGGAACTGTGCAGGCCTTGATTAAAAAGCATCCTCACCCCAAGCCGAGGTCTTCCAAGCCAAAAAGGTGCAGGTAGGGCAATCCTGACGCTTCGATACGTTCACGGGCGCCGGTGTCGCGATCCACAATCACTGCTACTGCAGCAACCTCTGCACCGGCCTCTCGCAAAGCCTCCACAGCAGTAAGAGCTGAACCACCTGTAGTGGAGGTGTCTTCCACAGCCACCACCCGGCGACCAGCAACGTCGGGGCCCTCCACCCGCCGCTGGAGTCCATGTGCCTTCGCTTCCTTACGCACTACAAAGGCATCAAGATCGACGCCTCGACTCGCGGCAGCATGAAGTACTGCGAGAGCTACCGGGTCAGCGCCCATCGTGAGTCCGCCGACCGCATCAATGTCTGCCGGGCCATATCCCGACTCCTCTAAGTGGTCGAGAAGCACATGTCCGATAAGGGGGGCTGCACGGTGGTGAAGGGTGACACGACGCAAGTCAACGTAATAATCCGCCCTCCACACCAGACGCGAGTGTCACCTTTCCGCGAACCACCGCAAGTGACGAAATCAAGTCTCGAAGCTGCTCCCGTGGAGAACCGTTCATGACCCCACCTTAGTGCGACGTGGCTTGCGTAACAGCGAGCGCGGGGTCCGTGACAAGAGCCACGAGATAACCGAATAACGCAACGACGGTGTGACAACTGCACGGCCGCGACGAGCGGCCTTCAGGGACTCAGCAACGACCTGCTCTCCAGGTATCCATACCCACTTCGGAAAGTGGTCAAAATCAATTCCGGCGGCAGCGTGAAAACCGGTGCGGACAAGACCTGGGCGTACAGCGGTCACCTGCACCCCGAAGCGGGCAAGGTCGCGAGAGAGGGCTTCCGAGAAAACCACCACCCATGCCTTATGGGCGCTGTAAGTACTCCGCACCAAAGCGGACGCAATCGAGGAGACATTGAGAATCGTTCCGCTTCCCCGCTCAGTCATTGCCTGAGCGGCAGCGTGTGAAAGTGCCATCACGGCCGTCACCATGACATGTAACGAGTCGTAGTGTTCTTGGCGTGTGGAGGCCCGAAAGGAGCGGCCGAGCCCGTAGCCAGCGTTATTGACAAGGTAGTCCACAGGTTTGCGTGTGGAAGAAATGCGTGTGGCGACTCGGTCCACATCCTTTTTCTTGGCAAGGTCCGCGACGAGCACCTCTGCACGGCGGCCGCGATTACGCACATCATCTGCCACGAGATCGAGAGCCTCACGTCTACGCGCCACCAGCACGATGTCGTAACCCTCGTCAGCAAGTTGGCGGGCATATTCAGCACCCAAACCTGAACTCGCACCCGTCACCACAGCCCACGCCATACCCCCAGGCTACGGGTACCGTGAGGGGTATGAGGCTTGCCACATGGAACGTGAACTCTATCCGTGCGCGTATTGATCGAGTGATCGCGGGACTAGAAAGCTACGACATTGATGCCTTAGCGATGCAAGAGATTAAGTGCACTCCGGAACAATTCCCTTTCGACGCATTCCACGAGGCCGGATACGAAGTAGCAGTGCATGGGCTGAATCAGTGGAACGGCGTGGCGATTGCCTCGCGAATAGGGCTAGCCGAGGTGACGCCTGAGTTCCCGCATCAACCCGCGTTTGGTAAGCCCGGAAAAGAGGCAATCGTGGAAGCGCGGGCCATAGGAGCAACGGTGGGTGGCCTGCGGTTGTGGAGTGTGTATGTTCCCAATGGTCGGGGCCTAGACGACCCGCACTACCGCTACAAAGTGGATTTTTTGAACACC
>WTKG01000139.1:7950-12645 GCA_011524475.1 Demequinaceae bacterium | reverse complement strand
GAAAGTAACAATGAGCCGCAGGTCGGCTCCATCAAAGAACTCGTCCTCTGTTCCCAGGGAGCCACTGACCACGTAGGTGTCACCTTCGCGGGTGATGCTGAAGCTGTCATCCGAAGGGAACGACGAAAGCGGCTGATCCGTGAAGGTCACCTTGGTGCCTACAAAGCCATCTTCGTTGTACTCCTCGACGCGAGCATTTTCAAAGTCTGCTGCGGGATCTCCTCCGCCAGTGAGTTGGCTAAGGTCTTCGTCTGCGAACTCTTCAGCAAAGGCAAAAATCACTGATCCGTCGACAGTGTCATCTTCATTCAAGGTGTATTCCGACACCACTCGGAAACACCCCGTGAGGGCTAATAGGGTGGTCGCGACAACCGCGAAAACACCCAATGTTTTCTTGTTCATAGTGCGTATCTCCTCCATTGGTGGCCGCAGTATGGTGCTGGCGACGTTTCTATCGTGTCATGCCCTTCGAGTTCTCGACACCACCACTCAGGATTACATGTGTCACCCCACAGTTCCCTGGTAGGGCCCCTGTCGCTAGTCTGTGCATGTGGCGAAGAAGGGTTGGCGTAAAACTTCTCAGGTAGAGCACGGTGTTGCTCCCATGTCTGAAACCGTTGAATCTGGATCCCGTAACGCACATGTGGCAGCGATTATTGTCGCGGCGAATGCACAACGGAGAGTCGCCGCGAGTGTGCGAGCGGCCCTGGCCATGCCTGCGGTGGACTTGGTGATCGTGGTGGATGACGGATCACAAGACAACACCCGTGAAGCCGCGCAAGAAGCCGGGGCTTTGGTTGTTCGACACTCTCATCAACGAGGCCGCGCTACGTGTATTGAGACAGGAGTCGCGGTTGCTGGCATGCGTGATGAACCCGGTCACGATCCACGGCACCTACTCATTTTGGATGCTCCTTTGGGTGAGCAAACGGTGGGGGCGGCGTCTCTGGTTCCCCCGGTGGTGGAAGGCGTCACTGACCTTGCCATTGCTTCTGTGACGTCGGTGCCAGGGTTCCGCGCCCGGGGCATGGCAGCTTCTTTGGCGAGGAATGCGGTGGAACGCGTGTCCGGATGGAGCCCGGATCAACCTTTGAGCCGAATTCGTTGTGTCACACGTCCCGCGCTTGAGGTAGCTCTTCCGCTAGCCCGTGGGGCGGGACTTGATATTGGGATGACCCTGGATGTCTTACTTGCAGGGCTGTCTGTCACAGAAGTTGTGTGCGAGATTGACATGAAAGAGCGCCAGCGGGGGTTGTTCTCCTCCGCAGTGCGCTCGAGCCGTTACCGTGACGTCATGCTTGCAGTGAATTCCAGGCGCCTCCGTGGAGGTTTTGAAGCGACCCAACAGGCGGTGGGCGATCGCATTCGTGGATCTCGCCGTCGGGGAGATAAGTCGTGACTACTCCTCGTTATACCTATCTTGGGCCGGAGGGCACGTTCACAGAACTTGCGATGCGAGCAATCGTGGGTGATTCAAAAGTGACAGCTATGCCCGCGCTCGATGTCGTCAGTGCGATCGGTGCTGTCCGGGCCGACGACGCAGACTTCGCAGTTGTCGCGATAGAGAACACCGTAGAAGGTGGGGTGACAGCGACGCTAGATACGCTGGCAGTGGGATCCCCTTTGGTGATTGTGGCGGAGACTGTTTTGCCCGTCAGTTTTGAATTAGCAGTACGTCCGGGGACAACGCGAAGTGATGTGCATCGGATCGCGGGACATTCACATGCGCTGGCTCAAACCCGCCGCTGGCTACATCAGGAATTTCCAGAAGCACTTGCTGTACCCGCCACCTCTAACGCAGCCGCCGCAGTAGCGCTGGCGGATTCTGCTACCGACTCTGCCCAGCTGGAGTATGAGGCAGTTTTAGCTCCCCCTGGACTTGCGGAACGTCTTGGACTCACGGTTCTGCATGACGAGGTCGCGGACAATCCTGATGCACGCACCCGCTTCGTCAAAATCGGTAGACCCGCGCCAGTCGGTGAGCCTACGGGCGCTGACAAGACCACGTTGTCGGTGCACCTACCAGAAGATCGTGCCGGAGCATTGTTGGAAATGCTTGAGCAATTCGCTGCCCGAGGGGTCAACTTGTCGCGCATTGAGTCGCGCCCGCGGGTGGATCGCCCGGGGGAGTACTCGTTCTCTATCGACGCTCTGGGCCACATTGCTGAGGAAAGAATGGCGGAAGTCCTCGTGGGGCTTAAACGGACATGTCCCCTGGTGACTTTTCTCGGTTCTTATCCCATCTGGGATGCAGAGTCGGCTACTCCCATTGCATCTGGGACCACTGAACAGAATTTCGCTGATGCCCGTGCCTGGGTTACCGGTTTGCGGGCTGGCGCACACGAACCAATCTAACTGCGGTTCGTGCGTTTCTTTCGTACTGGGCGTGGATGCCTCACTCGCAAAGCGGCAGGTGCAAGTGACATTCCTACGCGGACTGCGCGCCCGAGGCTTTCCCCGTCCGCTTGCACTCTTTGTGGAACCTCCAGCATCACTTCTGCGGTGCTGCCACGTTTGTGGTCGATTCGTCCTGCCCGCCACCCTTGAGGTAGTGATGGAGTTGCGAGCCCTGCTCCTTTGGCAATTACTTCGCCAAAAAGTTCCGCCCACCCGGCTATTCCGGCACGCGCATCAATGACTGCGAAATCTAAAGCACCGTCATCGAGAGAAGCATCACTGACTAGCACCATTCCCCCAGGAAGGCGACCTGCGTTTGCAGCCAGAATCGTGCGCATCTTTGAACGCACAGCAGGTTCTTCATCGACGCTCACGTGCGCCACAATGCGTGTTTTGCGCATGAAAGGAACTGCCGCCCAAAAATATGCGCCCCAGCCGAGCCGCGCTTTCAGTCCAGCAGAGGTTCCGGCCACCATGTCCGCGTCAATGCCCACCCCAGCAAAAATTAAGAATGGGTGACGAGACCGCTGGCCCCTTTCATCAGTGATGTCGATGATGCCCATGTCCACTGCACTTTCGTGGGTATCCAGAGCAGTGCGGACTGCGGCCGGAGTGTCATTGAGAGGTATGCCTAGATTGCGGGCCAGCAAATTCCCCGTACCAAGAGGCACGATTCCGATGGGGGCGTCGGCTTGGGCTGCCACTTCTGATACTGCGCGCACTGTTCCGTCGCCCCCGAGTACCACCAAGACAGTAGCTCCTGAATCAAGCGCTTCTTGTGCCGCGACGGCGCCGGAGTCTGTGCGGGTGGTGTAGAACCACAGTGGCTCGGGCAAATACCGAGTCGCGCACGCGCGATAGGCAATCTCGCGCGCCTGGCTTACTCCTGGCTTGGTGGGATTAGCGATGAAGGCAATGCGGTCGCGGCCCGGGCGGGAGTGAGAAAAATCCGCAACGGGGTCTGCGTCGAAGCTCCGGATGCGTAGTGCTTGCCGCACCAACGGCGGTAGTGCGGCAGGGTCTCGTTGCCCTAACTGGCGCACGGTAGAGGCGACTATCCACAGGGCAAGGCAGGCAATCACGAATCCGCTCACACCAAGGATGTCCCACACCATGGTTCGAGCCTAGAGGGCACGGCTAGACTCGGCAGCATGATTGACCTCAAACTTGTGCGTCGTGACCCCGATCGGGTGCGCGAGAGCCAGCGTTCTCGTGGTGATGATCCTGCCGCGGTAGACGCCGTACTTGCCGCCGACGAAGATCACCGCCAGGCGCTCGCGGCTTTTGAAGAAGCGCGTGCTCGTCAGAAGACTCTCGGGAAGGCCGTTGCCACTGCCGCTGGAGACGAAAAGAAACGCCTGTTAGCTGAAGCGAAGCAGTTGGCACACGAGGTGAAAGAACGCGAAGCTGAGGCGGAACAAGCGGGCACTGTCGCCGCCAATGCTTTGCGCGACATTTCGAATATTCCGGTCGAGGGGGTACCTTCCGGCGGCGCAGATGATTACGTCGTCATGCGCGAAGAGGGCACCGTGCCGGAGTTCCCCGCTGGTTACCAGGTGCGTGATCACCTGGAGATAGGTGAGTCGCTCGGAGCCATTGATATGGAACGTGGGGCCAAAGTTTCCGGCGCACGGTTTTACTTTCTGACAGGCGTGGGAGCCCGTCTTGAATTGGCTATTTTGAATGCCGCAATGGCAAAAGCCATGGAGCACGGTTTCAGCCCCACGATTCCTCCCACATTGGTCCGCCCTGAGGTGATGGCGGGAACAGGGTTTCTTGGCCGCCACGCAGACGAGATTTACTACCTCGAACGCGATGAGCTCTACCTCACTGGCACGTCCGAGGTTGCACTTGCGGGAATGTATGCAGATGAAATCGTGGACTTACACGAAGGCCCTAAACGGTATGCCGGGTGGTCTGCCTGCTACCGACGTGAGGCGGGTTCGGCTGGCCGTGACACTCGCGGCATTATTCGCGTCCACCAGTTCCACAAGGTAGAGATGTTCTCGTATTGCCGTCCGGAAGATTCGATAAATGAACATGAGAAGTTCTTGGCCATTGAAGAAGAGATGCTTCACGCACTCGAACTTCCTTATCGGGTGATTGATACTGCTGCTGGCGATTTGGGTCAAAGCGCTGCTCGCAAGTTTGACTGCGAAGCATGGCTGCCAAGCCAAGAGCGGTGGATGGAAGTCACGTCTACGTCAAACTGCACTACGTATCAGGCACGCAGGCTCAAGATCCGTGAACGTGGAGAGGCGGGAACGGCTCCAGTGGCGACGGTAAACGGCACGATTG
>WTKG01000139.1:0-7850 GCA_011524475.1 Demequinaceae bacterium | reverse complement strand
CGTGAACGTGGAGAGGCGGGAACGGCTCCAGTGGCGACGGTAAACGGCACGATTGGCACGACGCGGTGGATCGTGGCGCTGTTGGAAAATCATCAACAACCGGATGGGACCGTACATGTCCCGGTAGCTTTGCGCCCCTACCTGGGAGGGCAAGAATCGCTGAATCCAGTGGGTTCAGAGTCATCGTAGTCTGACGCTATGGGAGTCGAACCTGAGCAGATGCGCCCGCCCCTTACTCCCGAGCATTGGCGACTTGTAGCGCTCGACATTGATGGGACTGTGATGTCGTGGGGTGGCGATGTTTCAGAATCAGTGCGCGAAGCCATTACACAGGTGCGTATGTGCCGTAATCACGTTGTGCTAGCCACGGGCCGCAACATTCCTGCCATGCTTCCCGTTGCGGAGCGCCTCGGTATTCGGCGCGGGTATGCAGTGTGTTCCAATGGCGCGGTCACGATCAAACTTAACCCTGGCCTTCCTCAGGGGTACGAAATCGTGGAGAAGGCGACGTTCCAACCGGGCGCAGCCCTGGAGATTGTGCGGGATGAACTTCCGGACGTTCATTATGCGGTGGAGGATTCGGGGGTCAGTTTTCGGGTCAGCGAGAAATTTCCCATGGATGAGCTGATTGGCGATCAGCGCGTCTCGACATTCGAAGAACTATCTTCTGGGGAAGCGACTCGAGTCGTGATCCGTGCCCCTGGTCGGGATGTGCGCCACTTTGACTCGCTGATCCGCCGCATCGGTCTTTCTGATGTGACGTACGCCGTTGGCTACACGGCTTGGCTGGACTTGACTCCGCCAGGTGTCAGCAAGGCGACCGCATTGGAGGCCGTGCGCCGCCGTTTGGGCGTCTATCCGGACCACACTGTTGCTTTCGGTGACGGAAACAACGACATCGACATGCTGACTTGGGCGGCAAACTCGACTGCGATGGGTGATGCTCCCGATGTCGTGAAGGCGGCAGCTGACGCTGTGACCGGAACCGTCACCGAAGACGGTCTTGTAGACCCGCTCCGCTCACTTGTAGATCCCGAACGACTTGCGATGCAGTGAGATCCCCTTGTTTGGTGTGACAAATCGGACAAAAATTCCATAAGGCGCAAAATACTTTTCACGGCTATTCTCAAAAAAGTTCGCGTCTGTGCGTCATGTAGTTCTGTGTGAGCCCTCTCATTCGATATGAGGATCGGAAGATTTAAGGCTTCTCGACTCTCAACCGATAGTGATAACAGGGCTCGCGGGCATCATGGCCCACGCGACGTCTAGGTGAGGAGAGTGCAGTCGTGCTTAGGAATCTCGGTGTTAGAGGAAAGATTCTTGCTGTTCTTGCCGTGCCCGTATTGGTGTTGGTCGTAGTTGCAGGTGGTTTGACGTTTGTGACGGCCCGTTCCGCAATCGGGGCCAGCAATGTTGACCAGCTCCTGGAAGTGGTGGGTGCTGGAGTTTTGCTTTCTGAGCAACTTCAGGCGGAACGCCAGGTATCGACGACCTACCTTAATGAATATGAACGTACGTCCGGTGTGGTGTCGACCGCAATAGAAGATACAGATGCAGCGTTAAGTACCGCTGTGAGCACCGCGTATGCCAGTGGTAATTCTGCTTCCATCAGTGCAGTGGACGCTGTGGCGACAGCGGTGGGCGCAACGATCAGGCCCTCTGATACCTCCGCTTCGGTGAGTCTTGATGACGAGGCAGGTGCCCTCACCGAATCCCGTTCTTTTGCCAGCAATGGCGGTGACGCCGTAATTCCTGAATGGCCAACAGAACAAGAATCTGCTGCTGTCGCGGAGTCGTATGCGGCGATGATTGCTGCCGTCGATAACGCTATCGATGATTTGCGTAGCGGGTCTCCCACGCTGAGTTCGTTCCGATCAGCGCTTGTGGCCGAGGCTAGTGCGGTCGCAGAAGCAATCGAACGTCCACGTGACGCTTTTGACAGCCTGCAGTCGAGTCAGAATGCGGTGAATGAAGCAGCCACTTCGTACATACAACTTACTCGCGCACTTCCAGGGACACCGGAGAATGCGCCTCTGATTGCAAATATCGATGCTTTGGAAGAACAGCTTCAGGTAGTTGTCTCGCAAAGAGAACAGACGCTTGCGCTACAAGGCGACCCTATTCGCGATTCATTGCCTTATGGAGTTGCGGTGGCACAGATCGTGAATGGAGTGTCGTTGTCTTCTGCTTTGATTGAGGAGCGCAACATTTCTGACTCTCTACGAGCGTATTCAAGCCTTACCTTGCTTACGGAAGCCGTACTTGCGGAGTCGGTGGTGGCGCAACGCATCATTGCTCAGGGTGGTTACCAAGAAGGTGATCTCACTGCGTACCAACGGTTGAGCGTGGCAAGTGACCTTGACCTTGCTACAGCTCGACAAAATGTAGAGCCCCTAGGGCTGGACTTACAGATTAGTGACTTCTCTGAGATCACCTCAGGAGAAGGAGCCGAGCTTAATTTCGCAGATGTGCGTAACCAACTTCGTAACGGTGCCCCTGACGGCATCCCTGTCTCCGTTGCTCAGTGGACTGCTTTGGTTGAGGCTGAACTGGGAACGGTTGTTCCGGTACGTGATGAGTTGTGGCGCACCGCCACCACCGGTGCAGAAGAGTTACTCAGTGACGCTCTGACCACAACCGTATTCACAGTGGTGACGGCCCTCGTGGTGTTGGGTATTTCGCTGGCACTTGCTATCTCTATTTCGCGTCAGATTACTGGCCCGCTCTTGCGTCTTTCCACGACTGCTTCTGCGGTGCGAGAAGAGCTCCCGCGCATGGTGGAACGAGTGGCTGAACCCGGTACAAGCATCGACGCGTCCGATATTCAGATACCGGTGGAGACGACAGACGAGATTGGTGACCTTGCCCGCGCGTTCAACGAGGTGAACGCCGCAACCTTGTCGATTGCAGGAGAACAGGCCGCATTGCGTTCGTCCATTTCTGAAATGTTCGTTAACGTGGCGCGTCGTGATCAGGTGTTGCTTAACCGTCAGTTGTCTTCCATCGATGAGATGGAACGTCAACAAGATGATGCGGAGACTCTGAAGAAACTCTTCGCCTTGGACCACCTTGCTACCCGAATGCGTCGAAACTCTGAGTCTTTGTTGGTTCTTGCCGGAATTGACACGGGTCGTCGTATGCGTAATCCCATGCCTTTGTCCGACGTGGTGCGTACGGCCTCTTCGGAAATTGAACTCTATGAACGTATTCAGTTGGATCTGGGCGCCGATCCACGCATGTTGGGCCACTCGGCCCTGACGGCAGCCCACATGTTCGCTGAGTTGCTTGAGAATGCCACGGTGTTCTCGGACCCCGGTTCCCCGGTTGTGGTACGGACATCGGAGGGCGAGAACTCGTTCGTGGTGGAGATTGTTGATCAGGGCATTGGAATGGCTCCCAAGGAGTTGGCAAACGCTAACGAACGTATCCAATCCGTTGCCGCATCAGACATTTTGGGTGCTCAGCGACTCGGGCTCTTCGTGGTTGGCCGTATTGCTCGACGCCTAGGTGCGCGTGTCGATATCGCCTCTGCGGAAAACCAGGGAACTACAGCTCGGGTGCTCTTCCCGAAGAACCTCTTTGAAGGTGGAGATTCCACCCCAGAAGAAGGAGCGGAAGGCGCACCTCTGGGAGTGGCTCCTGACAGTGTCAATATTTCTGGAGCACCTTCAGGTGGGGACGTGCCTGCTGTTGCGGCTGCACGAGCCGAGGCGGGCGCAGCACCGGCTGTGGAGGCCGACACCTCCACCCAACAGACTGTGGTCGCTGCTCGGGATGCTTTGGTGAGCACTCCCTCCAGTGCTCCGCCGGCGCCTGTTCCTGACGCTCCAGTGCCTGTTTTAGGGGAATCTCCTACACGTGAAGCCACAGAAGTTCCTGCTTCGCCGTCTGGTAGCGATGATCTTGCGGCCCTGATTGATGCAGATGCCGCTCAGGCTCCCGTCACCGAGGCTGTGGATCTCGACGCACTTACAGAAGGCACCACTGCAGCGGGCTTGCCGACCCGTCGTCGTAAACCGGACAGTAATGCGTCTAGCGATGGCGAAGAGCCTGCCTCTTTCTCGACCGGCCCCGATACGTCTCAGATCGCAGCGTTAGGCGGTGCCGCTGACACCTTCTCGCCTCCTGAGCGGACGCGGACACCTGATGAGAGGGCCTCTATGTTCCGAGGATTCCGTCAGGCGGGCACCACCGCAGCCAATGATCTGTCTTCTTTGCAGGGGCAAGATTCTGCGCCACAGCCTGTGGATCAGGACCAAAGTGATGATTCTGCATCAGGTGAGGAGAAAGAGTAGCCTCCGATGACTGACGTTCCTCGCTACGATGAAGATCCCGCCCTGGGGGCTGGATCTGAATCTGGCGATGCCCTCGAAAACTATGCCGTACCAAGGTTAGAAGACATTCTCACCCCTGGCGTAGATGTGGGGTTGCGTACCTCACGTCGTGAACGTCGCCGTGCAGAGCGCGCACAGGAACAGCAGTCGGCCCCACAACCTCAAGAGCCTCCTCCTCCGATCGAACCCGATTTTGGGCCATCGATTGACAGCTCCGATGCTCTGGAGACACCTCCTACTCAGATGCAGATCCCCCAGTTAGAAGACGACCCCATTCCGCCTGGTCCGCAACCAGGTGTAGGACAGTTACCGGATTCTCCCATGCCTCCACTTCCGGATGGATTTGGCCAGAATCCTCCTGAGAACGTCTACCAATACGGAGTTCCAGCGGCAGACTCGGCTCCTCCGGCTGTTGAGGTTCCACCGCCACCAGGTGAGTTGCCTCCATTAGGTGGTGCGATGCCACCAGCAGGCGAAATGTCTCTACCAATACCAACTGAAGATGAGATTTTTGGCATTGATCATCACCAGCCCCCGGCGCCTGATCCTCACCTAGGCTTGCCGCCTCTGGCGGATCCGGTCCAAGACACATATGTGCCCGAGGCTGCCCCTGCACTTCCTTCTCTTTATGCGAATCCAGATGAGCCTTACGTGGAGCCAGTTCCGGGATATATGGATCCCCCGGCACCGAATGTCCCCATGCCGGCTCCGCAATATATAGAACCACTTCCGGAATATGGAGCGCCCCAGTGGCGAGATGCTGGAGCAGAGGCTGTCCAAGAATTTGCTCAAGATTCCACGTTTGGTGGCTATGAGCCGGTGGCATTTGTAGAGCCCTCGCCGGAGCAACTCGCATACCAGGCTGATCAACAAGAACTGGAAGCCGAGGCCATTACTGCGGCATTTTCGGAACTGAGCTCATTGTCAGTTGAGCGCCCTAACGTTCAACGCACTTCGGTAGGTCTTGCGCGCAGGGAAAAGGTTGCAGACCAGCCCGCACCGACACCTATCGATGCAGGTCATCTTGCCCCTGCCCCGCGTGACCCTGAACAGGTGCGTGACCGTTACACAAGCTTCTATTCCGGCAGTAATCGCGCACGTCAAGACGTGGGCATGCAGGAATTCGAAGGTTCTGGCTATGCCGATGAAACGGTACAGCCACGATGATGCACACCACACCCCCGTGCGCTATGGGGGAATTTTCAAGGAGAAATGATGAGCGATGTGAGTACTAAAGCCACCAACTTTGGGTGGTTGCTCGACAACTTTGTGGAGACCGTGCCGGGAACACGCCACACGCTTGTCGTGTCTGCTGACGGTCTGCTGATGGCTATGTCCAAGAACTTGGACCGGACAGGTGGAGACACGTTAGCTGCAGTGGTGTCCGGGATGTCTAGCTTGACCCGCGGAGCTGCCAGGCAACTAAACGCCGGGGAAGTCCGTCAGTCCATTATCGAGATGGACGAGTTGTTCTTATTTTTGATGAGTATCACTGATGGTTCAGTGTTGGCGGTAGCAGCCGACTCCACGTGTGACGTGGGCTTGGTGGGGTACGAGATGACGTTGCTGGTCTCTCGAACGGAAAGCACCCTTACACCCACGCTTGTGACTGAACTTCGCCAAAATCTTCCCACGGACGGAAAGACAAGAGAGGGGTAGGGAGCCGCCATGGCAGACAATCAACTCGCCGAGGGTGACCACGGCGACGAGGGTGCATACACTGTGCGGCCGTACGCGGTCACCGGTGGACGCATCGAAACTGAGGGTCTTGAGGTAGAGACTCTTGTGAGCACTTTAGATGCGGGGCGTTCCGCGACGGGGCTCACACCTGAAAAGAAAAAAATCCTCGAATTAGCGGGTGAGAACTACATCTCAATCGCTGAACTTTCGGCGCACTGCAAACTTCCGTTGGGCGTCATCCGTGTTCTCGTGCGTGATCTTTCTGACGCCGAGTATCTAGAAATCCAAGCTAACTCGACTGCTCAGCCTGATGGCGAGAAGGAGTCGGGCGGCCTCACCCTAAGTCTGTTGGAGAGTGTTCTCGATGGCATCGCAGCCCTCTAGTGAAACTACGGCGCCTACCGTTGTCAAAATTGTGGTGGCAGGTGGCTTCGCCGTGGGAAAAACCACGTTTATAGGTTCTATTTCGGATATTGATCCCCTCAATACTGAAGCGGCAATGACGGAACATTCTGTCGGCGTCGACGACGCGGGTGGCGTGACTGACCGCAAAACCCACACCACTGTTGCCATGGACTTTGGCAGGATCGCTTTGCCAGGCTCCTTGTGGCTGTACTTGTTTGGAACTCCAGGGCAAGACCGGTTCTTGTTCATGTGGGATGACCTCGTCCGAGGTGCCATTGGCGCTGTCGTGCTGGTGGACACCGAACGGCTTGATCAGTGCTTCCCCGCAATTGACTACTTCGAAGGACGAGGCATTCCCTTTGTGGTGGCCGTGAACTGTTTCGATGGAGTTGCTCACCACAAGCTTGAGGACGTGCGTGAAGCGCTTGGGATTTCGGAAGGAATTCCGATCATGTACACCGATGCGCGTGAGCGGACAGCAACGAAACAAGCCCTGATTTCTGTGGTGCAGTTGGCTATGGAGCGCATTAAGTCGTAACTCAAGAAGTGCCTGTAAGTTTCTTGCCTCACTGTTGCATGTGAAAGTACGTGCCAGTCTGGTTAGGCTATACGGGTGATTTATCTTGATGGCTCAGCTTTGTCCCGATTTCTCCCTGGCGTGCGCCACGGAGACGAGTGGAATTCCTGGATTGCCGAGAATCTAGGCAATGCTGTCACCACGCAGTTGGGGTTTACCGAACTGCGTCAGGCAGCGGAATTGTATCCGCAGGCGTGGAAGGACGACGTCACAGCGATTGTGGACGAAGTCCGCACCACAGTGACGATGGTCCGTTTTGACGACAAAACAGTAGAACTCTCTACCCATGCGCACAGTGTCTTACGCCCCTTTGCTGCGCTCCATATGGGTGCTGCGCTATCCAACGAGGCCATGACGGGCATTGCTACGTATGACCCGACTTTGGCTCACGTGGCAGAGATTTATGGACTCGCCGTCCACTCGCCCGGATTGCCGGATTTGTGGTACCACGAATACGAGGGGCCGCCAGAAAACTGGCAGCAAGTGCCGATGGGCTCTCCCGATCACGCATCAGAAGACGCTGCTGCGGAGTGGGAAGACCTTGCCGAAAAGAACGCTTCTGAAGACCTTCCCCAGACAGAGGGCCCCAGCATGACGGGAACCGATTCTTCTCGCGGCGAGGTCATCACTGATGCTGGAGATAGCGAAGAAGACAAAGATCCTCCAGTCCTAGAAGAGGAGCGCGAAGACCTGGCAGAAGCTCTTGCGGACGTGGAACGTCACGTCACAGAGCACGACACGCCGACAGAGGACATCGCTGACTCCACTCCTGAGGCCGATAGCGTTGCTGAATCCCCTGACGTTCCATCCGAGACCGAAAGCCCCAAAGCGGAAAGCCCGAGCCCAGACGTGTC
>WTKG01000020.1 GCA_011524475.1 Demequinaceae bacterium | reverse complement strand
AGACAAGCCATCTGGTATTTTTCCGATTTGCTACCACCACTTTTATTCCGATGGTTTTGTTACTAGCACACCTACGTGAGGGGAGTTATAGAGTCGGCGTCCACGATTCTTTGAATCGTATGTGGATCCAGGTTGTTCCTATTGCCGTGTTCTTTGTCTTTGCCGCCATTGCTTCTGGCAAGTGGCGGCTGACGTGGCTTGGGTTAAAAAGCGGAAAAGACACGGAAAAATTTGCGCAGCCGGAGGTATGACCTAATCATCCTGCGCTACTCTGAGGAAGCTACCAACTCCGCAATTTGAACGGCGTTCAGCGCCGCCCCTTTACGCAAATTATCTCCGGACACAAATAGCGTCAGACCACGACCGTCAGGGACGCCTTCATCGTGACGTATGCGCCCGACGAGAGAGGGGTTAGTCCCGGCGGCTTGGAGCGGAGTGGGGACCTCCCGTACTTCGACTCCTGGGGCGTGCGCAAGGATCGCGTAAGCTCGCTCTGGTGAAATCGGGTTCGCGAATTCAGCGTTGATACTCAACGAGTGACCCGTGAATACAGGAACTCGCACACACGTGCCGCTCACCGCAAGGTCCGGGATGTTCAGAATTTTGCGTGATTCGAAGCGTAATTTTTGTTCTTCGTTGGTCTCGTTACTGCCATCTTCCACGATGTCGCCGGCCATAGGAAGCACATTGAAGGCGATAGGCCCCATGTACACAGCTGGGTTCGGATAGGTCACTGCTGAGCCGTCGTGAGTGAGTTCTGTGGCATGCGCATGGACGGCACGAATTTGGCCATCTAGTTCTGACACGCCGGCTAGTCCTGAACCAGAGACGGCCTGGAAGGTTGATACCACGAGCCTTTGCAACTCTGCTTCGTCATGCAGCACCTTAAGAACGGGCATTGCTGCCATTGTGGTGCAATTAGGGTTCGCAATGATCCCTTTCGGTGCGTGTGCCAATGCTTCAGGATTTACTTCTGACACCACCAGGGGAACATCAGGGTCCGACCTCCAGGCAGAAGAGTTGTCGATCACTACAGCACCAGCCGCGGCAAACTGCGGAGCGTATTCACGTGATGCCGTTGCGCCAGCACTGAACAAGGCGATGTCGATACCGTCGTAGTTGCTTTCGGCCACGTCTTCTACTCGGATGTCTTCCCCTTTCCAGGGAAGCATTCCACCTGCTGACCGCGCAGACGCGAAGAAACGTACCTGTGCGTGCCCCAAGATGCTTTCCGACAAAAGCTGTCGCATGACTCCACCGACTTGTCCGGTGGCTCCCACTACCGCAATAGTGAGTTCCGATGGGATTTTCTTCATCGTCCGCTACCTCCGTAGACCACAGCTTCTCCTTCTGAGGCATCCAGACCAAAGGCAGAGTGCACTGCTGTGACTGCTTTATCGAGGTGTTCTGCACGAGTCACCACGCTGATGCGAATGTCGGAGGTAGAGATCATCTCGATATTAATCTCGGCATCGCTCAGAGCCGCAAAGAACTGTGCTGAGACGCCAGAAGCACTGCGCATCCCCGCTCCGATGAGTGAGATTTTTCCGATGGTGTCGTCGTAACGCACCTCCTGAAAACCAATGGATTCCTTCGCCTTCTCAAGGGCGGCCCGTGCGCCCTCACCGTCATCGGCGGGAAGAGTGAATGAAATGTCGGTCACTCCGTCGCCATGTGCCGAGACGTTTTGAACGATCATGTCGATATTTGCTCCGGCGCTGGCAATTGCTTCAAACACGGCAGCGGCTTTGCCGGGAATGTCAGGCACTCCCACGATGGTGATCTTCGCTTCCGAACGATCGTGAGCGACCCCTGCGATAATGGGCTCTTCCATGTCTTCTCCTTCGGGAAAGTTTTGCACAACCCAGGTTCCGTCCTTCAAACTGAAGGACGATCGCACGTGGATTGGAACGTTGTACCGACGTGCATATTCCACACATCGAGGAGCGAGAATCTTGGCGCCGGATGCTGCAAGTTCAAGCATCTCTTCGTAGGTCACGATGTTTTTCTTGCGGGCGCTAGAAACGATACGCGGATCAGCGGTGAAAACCCCGTCCACGTCCGAATAGATTTCGCATACCTCGGCATCCAGGGCAGCTGCGAGTGCCACTGCTGTAGTGTCCGAGCCTCCTCGTCCGAGAGTCGTCACGTCTTGGCTATCGTGATGGAGCCCTTGGAAGCCAGCAACGATGGCCACCGCATTTTCCTGGAGAGCTTCGCGGACGCGCCCGGGGTTCACGTCGATGATGCGCGCGCGTCCATGGTGTTCCGTGGTGATCACGCCGGCCTGGGGGCCGGTGAAGGAGCGGGCCTCTACTCCGAGTTCTTTGATGGCCATAGCGAGGAGCGCCATAGAGATTCTCTCCCCTGCGGTGAGCAAAATATCAAGTTCACGTTCAGGAGGAGAGGCGGACACGTCTCTGGCCAGGTCCAGCAGTTCGTCTGTGGTGTCA
>WTKG01000086.1 GCA_011524475.1 Demequinaceae bacterium | reverse complement strand
TCAACTTTTACACGCTCTTGAGTTTGAAAACGAGCTTCATCTGCACGGTAAAAACGTTCAAAGACCCGCTCGACTTCACCGGGCTCCATCCCGATTCCCCGGTCAATGACTGCCACCCGGGCATTCTCGCCGTCGATAGACACCTCGACGGTGACCCGAGCCCCGGCATCTGAATAGCGCACCGCGTTTTCAAGAATGTTACGCACGGCCATGGTGAGCAGCCCTTGGTCCCCCCAGACAGTTACCGCATGTGAGGGAACAATCTCAATTGCTACCCCGCGGTTGTGTGCCACCTCCGTGACTGCTTCGTGGGCGTCGCTCACGATGGCAGCGAGGTCACATGGCTCACCGTGCGCCACTGACTCGCTTGCTTGCGCGCGGCTGAGGTCCGTGATTTGCTCCAGCAATGACGATAGCCGCTGCGTCTCGCGGTGAATCCGGGACGAGAAATCGTGAAGACGTTCCGGATCCTCACGGGCCTCGACGATAGCCTCTGCCAACAAGGCCAGCGCCCCAATCGGAGTCTTGAGTTCGTGAGATACGTTCACCATGAACTCGCGATGTGCAACACGTGCTGAATCATGCGCCTGGGCGATATCCGCACTGACAAGCACCATGTCCGTACCGTCAAGAGGGGCAGCCGTCACCGTAAGAGAAGCATCCTCTGCTGTTGCCGAGCGGCGTTCCATCTCTATCGTGACCGGCTCACCACGAGACATAGCTCGTGCACAGGCTTCGGTAATTTCTGGCGCAGCGCGTCCGTGAGACTCCCGGATCCCGAACTCTGTCGCCCGTTGATTTGCCGCCACGGCTGTTCCTGCGTGATCCACGACCATGACAGCGGTAGGTAATGCACGCATCACCGCGCGAACGGAGATGTCGTCGGCGCCCATCGCCGGTGATGTCCCCGCTGAGGAATTGCGACGAATCCACACATACGCCACCACGACACCCGCGATTACTCCCACAAAAAGCGCCCACACCAACGGCTGCACGGCAGTGGCCCACGTGAATGCTTCCACGCCTCCCAGCGTATCCCCAGAGTTTGTGCTGCTCCTGCGCGTTCACCAGATGTTCACCTGCAGGTGCGAAAGAATGGCCATAAGAACAACTCTTCAAGGAGGAACACCCATGCGTTCTCTTTTCGACGCTGAGTTAGAAAGCGTGGGCGCAAAGCTGACGGAGATGGCGGAGCGCATTGACGCCGGTATGCGCGACGCCTCTGCCGCCTTACTCGAAGGAGACGTCGCACGCGCCGAGAAAGTCATCGCAGAAGACGTCGCTATAGATGCCCTGGAAGATGAAGTCACCGAACAATGCGTACTCCTCATCGCCCAACAGCAACCAGTCGGGGCAGACCTCCGCACCATCATTGTGTCGTTACGGATTGCCGCATCCTTGGAACGTATGGGGGATCTTGCGCAACACGTCGCAGAGATCGCGCGACGGCGCTACCCCGACCATGCCTTCGGAGCCACCGACGGAGCCCTCATCACCAAAATGTCTGAGGCCGCCATAGAAACGTCCTCCAACCTGCTGCGCTTGTTGAAAGACCATTCGCTTGACGTAGCCGAAAAAATCATGGCGGACGACGAGACCCTGGACGAACTCAACCGGGAAAGCTACGCGTACATGTTGTCGGACGGGTACGACCTATCCACCCACATCACTTTGGACCTGGCGCTCCTCAGCCGCTTCTACGAGCGTTTTGGAGACCACGCCGTAGGGGTGTCTAAACGCATCGTGTACTTGGTGACGGGTGACCACACCAGCCCCGAAGCGGCTATTTAGCGCCCGAAAGGCTACTCCCGCGGTGAAGAGCGTGCAGTAGTTCTACTTTTTGCCCTGGTTTGCCACGGCCTTCATCGCCGCAGCTGCCGCGTCGGCATCCAGGTAACGTCCTCGCGGGGTTACCGGCGTGAAGTCGTCGTTGAGCTCATAGACCAGCGGAATACCGGTAGGAATATTCACACCCACAATCTCGTCGTCTGCTATTCCATCCAGGTGTTTGACAATGGCACGGAGCGAATTACCGTGGGCAGCCACCATCACCGTCTTACCCGCGGCCAGGTCGGGAATTACATGCCCTTCCCAGTACGGCAACGCCCGCTCCAGGACATCTTTCAGACACTCTGTTGTAGGCACGGGTTCTCCTGAATAGCGGGGGTCACCTGCTTGAGAAAACTCGTTGCCCTCGCTGATGGGAGGGGGCGGCACATCAAAACTGCGCCGCCAGGTCATGAACTGTTCTTCACCGAACTGTTCCAAGGTTTCTGCTTTGTTTTTGCCCTGCAAATCACCGTAGTGACGTTCGTTGAGACGCCAGTGACGCTTGACTGGGATCCAGTGTCGGTCAGCAGCATCGAGCGCAAGGTTGGCCGTCATAATTGCGCGGCGCAACAAAGACGTATGGACCACATCGGGAAGGATGCCCTCTGCCTTGAGGAGTTCTCCTCCACGGGTAGCTTCGCCCCATCCCTTGTCATTCAGCGGAACATCGACCCACCCGGTAAAGAGGTTCTTGGCGTTCCATTCGCTTTCGCCGTGGCGAAGAAGTATCAGTGTGTGCGTCATGGGTACAGTCTGGCCTACTGGCAGCGAACATGCGACGCAGCGCGCTGAAAATTTTTAGACAGCACGTACACACGTAGGCGAGGGAATATCCACGGGACGCGAATCGAGCGCCTGCGGGCCGTCGCGTTCCTCGGGCAAGTCTGTGTCCTTATCGAGGGCAAGCACCTCTGCCACATCGCACACCTCACCGGTGCCGGATTCGTCGCACATCACAAACCATTCATCAATCACCGCAACCCGCCCAGGAAAAGCCCCCTGGGCAGAAAAAACCGTGCGGCGGCGTAGCACCTCTCCTTCGCGGTCGAACACCGCCACACTCCTGTGCGACGGAATGCTTACATACAACTGGGACGCGGCAACCATCAGATGAGCTCCAGCGACATCAGCAGACACCGTGGTCACGCTGCGAGGAATACAACTACGGGTAGCGACATCCCATTCGCAAGAGTGCACTGTTGCCTCTCCCTCACATAAGACATGCACGAAACCATCCACGCATGACGCTGCGATCGGGGCAGAACGGGCAGGCAGGTGTGCTGCCGCGCGATCAGGGCGTAGCGCACCGTCCGGCAAGATGTCGTAACAGCGGATGTCATCCGACCCGGAATCCCACGCGAGCAAGAAGCGCCCTTCCGGGGTGGCCAGAGTTCCCGCTCGTGTCAAAGAATCATCGCGCCGAGGGCTCACGGTTATTGCGCGGTGAGAAGCGAACAACCCATCCGCCGCGACCCGGATATGTGCGAGGCCTCCCGCTCCGGTCGAGACGTACAAAGATAGGCCGTCACGAGACAAGACCGCGTGCGAGGGTGCCCCTTCTATGGGAATGTGCCCTAGTGCATGGACGTCTTCAGGGTGAGAGATATCAAGAGCCGTGACTCCGCCGTCGCCAAACGGTCCATGCACAACATAAAGAACCGGGACATCTGGATGTGTCACAAGCCACTGCGGTGCAGCCACTTGTGCCGCTAGTCGAGCAGATCCCCCGCCGGGGTCAGACACCCATACCCCTGCGTCGTCTGGCGCACCGGGAGGCGAGGAACCCCACCACCATCGGTGCGCCATGCGTTACGCCTATCGGCCCTTAGCGTGCAGCGCTGTACGCGTCCCGCACGGGTGCCGGGATACGGCCGCGCTGAGGGACATCCATGCCCTGAGAACGTGCCCATTCGCGGATCTTTGCCGCATCAGAGGATCCGCTGCTCCTGCCAGATCCCGAGCGGCGGCCAGTCACCCGACGGCCTGCCTGAACCCACTGCGCAAAATCCGCACGAATACGCGCTGCATTAGCGCTGGAAAGGTCAATTTCATATGACGTGCCATCAATACCAAAAGCGACGGTTTCGTGTGCTTCGGTTCCGTCAATATCGTCAAGAAGAATTACTTTTACCTGCTGTGCCATATTCCTCACCTATTCGAAATGTGTAACGCCTGAATAAGAATCTCATGTTTTAGAGTTACGGCTGTCATTTTTGTTCTTGATCAGCACGAGCGCGACGTTCATTACGGTCTGCGTGAATAATTGCGCGAATGGCAAAAAAGAATAAAAGACCTATTCCAAGAGATGGGAGAAGCCCCGTAAATACTGCCCCCCAGGGAATTCCTTCTTCCATTACCCGTCCACGCCTTTCACCAACGGGAACAAAATCGTTTCACGAATACCAAGCCCGGTGAGCGCCATCAATAATCGATCCACACCCATTCCCATACCTCCCGACGGAGGCATGCCGTATTCCATGGCAGTAAGGAAATCTTCATCGAGAGGCATCGCCTCGTCGTCACCCTTGTCCGCCAGTTCCCTTTGCATTTCAAAACGTTCGCGTTGAATCACGGGGTCCACAAGCTCGGAATAGCCTGTGGCAAGTTCAAAACCGCGGACGTACAAATCCCATTTCTCGACAACTCCCTCAACGCTGCGGTGGTCTCGCACTAAAGGACTGGTGTCAACGGGGAAGTCCCGCACAAAAGTGGGCGCATGAAGGTGGTCTCCGATGTGATGTTCCCATAGTTCTTCCACTAATTTTCCGTGGGTGACTTTCTTAGGGTCAAGAGATATCTCCACCTCGTCACACCATGTGTGGAGTTGCGTAAGCGGAGTTTGAGGGCTGACTTCTGCGCCTAAAGCGTCCGACAAAGACGAATACAAAGAAATATCTGCCCACTCGCCACCGAGGTCATAAGTAGTTCCATCATGTAATTCCACTTCAGTGCCGCCACATACCTCCGTGGCAGCGCTTTGCACAAGTTCCCTCGTTAATGTGGCCATAGAGTTGTAATCCCCATACGCCTCATATGCTTCCATCATCACAAATTCAGGTGAATGAGAAGAATCTGCTCCTTCATTACGGAAATTGCGGTTAATTTCAAAAACTCGGTCGATTCCACCAACTACCGCGCGTTTAAGGTACAACTCAGGCGCAATGCGCAGATATACATCAGTGTCGTATGCATTGATATGTGTCACAAAAGGTCGCGCTGTTGCTCCTCCTGCTTGAGTGTGAAGCATGGGAGTTTCAATTTCTAGATATCCGCGATCATGCATGGTCTCGCGCAAACTACGTAATACGGCAGCGCGGTTGCGGGCGTTATCCCGAGCAGCCTGACGAGCAATCAAGTCAACGGAGCGGTTCCGCACCCTCGCCTCTTCCGACAATTCTTTGTGAAGCACAGGAAGTGGCCGCAATGCCTTGGCGGCCATGAGCCACGTATCCGCCATCACGGAAACCTCGCCTCGGCGAGACTTCAGTACGACTCCCTGAGCAAACAGATGATCCCCAAGATCCACGTCTCGTTTGAAAGCCGTGAGCGCCTCTTCCCCCACCACTTTTTGAGACAACATCAGTTGAAGTTTTTCCCCGGCACCATCTTGAATGGAAGCGAAGACAAGCTTGCCGGTGTCCCTCACAAAAACCACGCGACCAGCAACGCCGACCTGCACGGTGGTCTCTTCACCGTCTGCCAAAGAATCAAACTCCGACTTGATAGCGGCAACCGTGTGAGTCACCGGAACGCCCACGGGGTACGCATCCCCGCCTTCGTTCAAGATCCGCGCACGCTTATCGCGTCGCACGTGCATTTGTTCAGGAAGGTCTGGCTCAGAAATGGTCTCGTCAGTCACAGCACAAGAGTAGCCGCGAGTGGGCTGAAGAAAGAATTGCTACACGAGGTCAAGCGCCAGGTCGAGGCCTGGAGAACTGTGCGTGAGTGCTCCCACACTCATAAAGTCCACGCCTGTCTGCGCCACCGAAGGTGCCCGGGTAAGAGTGAGGCCCCCCGTAGCTTCGAGCCAGACTTTGCCGGTGGCGGCCTCCCCTGCACGCACCACGTCTACCAGAGCAGCCATGTCGCCATTGCTCATGTTGTCGAGCAACAAAAAACGTGCCCCCGCCTCGATAGCTTCTCGCGCCTGCTCTATCCGCTCTACCTCCACCTGAATGTGCACATCAGGAAAAGTCTCGCGGATAGCCGCAATGGCGGGAGCGACACCTCCTGCTGCCACCACATGGTTGTCCTTGATCATGGCGACGTCGTACAAACCCATGCGTTTATTCACACCGCCACCCATACGCACGGCATATTTCTCCAGCGGACGTAACTGAGGGGTGGTCTTGCGGGTGTCGAGCACCCGCGTTCCAGTTCCGGATAAGGCGTCAGCCCAGGCCCGCGTGGCGGTAGCAATACCGCTCGCTCTCGTCACCAGGTTCAAAATGGTCCGCTCGGCGATGAGCACCACATGTCCTACCCCCTGGATAGTGGCGACAATCTGACCTGCCTCGACGCGGTCTCCGTCAGCAGACTGGTGACTGACTGTAGGGACATCCAGACGGAGGCGGGCGGCGGTGTTACGCAATGCTTCGTCGATGACATCGAGCCCGGCGAGCACTCCCGCCTCACGCGCCACCACATGTCCTGTCACCGTTGCCGCAGCATCGATGGTGGCCTGAGTCGTCACATCTCTGCCGGGGTCTCCTCCAAGGTCTTCCGACAACGTACGGTCTACACACTCAGCGAGCCAGGAAGCGTCAAGAGGTGTGTCTTGCGGAAGAGTTTCTGGGATGTTCACGTACTCATTGTGGACCGAGGTTCGGCGCGGTACAGGCGCGGCACGCTACGAGTGTTCGAGACTGACCCGCGTGAGATTCAACGAATGATCTGCATCCAGGTGCGCTGACAACCGGGTTCGCCAAGCCTCGGACGTTTCTGGAAAGTCACTGCGATAGTGCCCGCCGCGACTCTCCTCGCGCATACGCGCTGCTGCGATCAAGACCGCGGCTGTTTGAGCGACATTCGTGGTCTCCCATTCAGCAGTTTGCGGTCGCGCCGCTGTCTGCGCAGAGGAGAAACGCCCCAACGCTCGCACGTCGCTGAGTTCATCGTGCGCCTGGGCAAGGGTGGCCTCGTCTCGCACGGGACCCGCCCCTGCATGCGCAATGCGTTGAATTCCGGCGCGGGTAGCCGCAGGCAACAAGCCTTCGTCACCCGCACGTGGTTCTGGTTCGATCTGCACCAAGTCGCGTTGCTCCACACGATGTGCTGCATCTGCCGCAGCTCGCGTAGCGAACACCAAACCCTCAAGAAGCGAATTCGATGCCAGCCGGTTAGCTCCATGGACACCTGTACATGCAGCCTCTCCCGCAGCGTAGAGACCGTCGACGCTGGAACGCCCCACCAGATCGGTGAAAATTCCGCCCGAATGATAATGCTGCGCTGGAGCCACAGGGATGAGGTCCCGGGCGAGGGATAAACCGTGCTCTTGCAGCCGTGCCTGGATAGTGGGAAAACGCGATTCCACAAATTCCTCGCCCAAGTGTCGCGCATCTAAGAACACGGAATCAGAGGCATCCTCTGCCATACGCGCGACGATTGCGTGAGACACCACGTCGCGGGGAGCAAGCTCACCTAATGGATGCACATCCGTCATGAAACGCTGCCCGCGAGCATCGACGATGTATGCGCCTTCCCCCCGCACAGCTTCCGAAATAAGGGGCTGTTGGCCGCGGGCAGAAGACCCCAGCCACAACACCGTGGGGTGGAATTGCACAAATTCGATATCCGCGACCTGCACTCCCGCACGAAGCGCCATCGCAATCCCGTCGCCAGTCGCTGCAGCCGGGTTAGTGGAAGAACGGAACACCTGACCAATCCCACCCGTAGAGATCACCACTGCCTTCGCCAAAGCTGCGCCGATACCGTCGCGAGTGCCTTCTCCCATCACGTGAAGCGTCACGCCACACACGGGACCTGGAACTCCATCCGCAGAAGACGGCCCCGTGAGGAGATCCACTACCAAGGCATGCTCGATCACCTCGATGCCAGGGTCACTACGCACGGCTTCGAGCTGAGCCACAAGTGCACGAGAGATTTCTGCCCCTGTGGCATCTCCCCCTGCATGAGCGATGCGATCCGCGTGATGTCCCCCCTCACGGGTGAGGGCAATTTGTCCATCTTTCGTGTCGAAGCGAGCGCCGCGATCCATCAATTCCTGGACGCGAGCTGGCCCCTCTGTGACGAGGGCTTTCACGGCACTTTCACTGCACACCCCGTCGCCCGCCACCAAGGTGTCGTGCATATGAGCCTCGGGAGTATCACTGGGATCGAGCGCCGCAGCGATCCCTCCTTGTGCCCACACCGTGGAGCCAGAACTCAGGGCGCTCTTCGTGACAATAAGAACTTTGTTGACTTTGGTGCGTAACTCCAATGCGGCGGTAAGTCCCGCGATACCAGAACCCACCACAATCACATCTGCCGTGGTGGTCCACCCAGGTTCAGGTGCCACCACTCGCCTCGCGAATCTCATCGTCACGAGCCTACAGTCGCGTGCATATTGTCAATCAAGCGAATCTCTCCCACCTGTGCCGCAATGGCAAAAATGACCTCACCACGGTATTCAGGCCCGACCTCCATAGCCGTGTCAGGATGAATCGCCACCAGGTAGTCCAAGGTAAAGCCTTCTGCCGTCGCCAGGGCTCTGCGCCCGTGTGCAAGACAAGCGGAGACGTCGTCTCCCACGTGTGCCCGCTCGACAGCAGACGAAAGAGCTCTGCTAAGCGACAAAGCACGTTCGCGCTGTTCAGGGGACAAAAAAGCATTGCGTGAAGACAATGCCAATCCATCGGTTTCCCGCACTGTGGGCCCCGACACAATCTCCACGGGGAAGGCAAGATCCTTGACCATGCGTCGAATCGCGATGAGTTGCTGAGCGTCCTTTTCTCCAAAGATGGCCACATCTGGAGATGTCATGTGGAACAGCGTGGAGACAACAGTGAGGACACCATCGAAATGACCCGGACGGGCACGGCCCTCAAGAACCTCCCCCAGGTGGCCGGCCGACACCGTGACCACGGGTTCCCCTTCGGGATACATCGTCGAAGGGTCCGGAGCGAACAGAACATCAACCCCCACACTCGCCAGCACCTGTTGATCTTTCTCAAGAGTCCGCGGATACCGCTCCAAATCTTTCGGGTCATCAAACTGAAGCGGATTCACAAATATTGTCGCCACCAGTTCGTCGACATCTGCTCGGAGCGTGCGCGCAAGGGATAGGTGCCCTTCGTGTAGGGCCCCCATAGTCATGAGGACTCCGCGGCGGTTCTTGTGAGGAGGCAGTTCCGATGGCTTCGATATGAGTCTCACTCGAAACTCTCCCCTAGCTGACGGATTCGGCGCTGTGTCTCTTCATCGATGCGTCCCGATTTATGAGCTACGGCAAGAAGAGCATGCATCCCGGCACGATACTCCGCTTGCGCCTCAGGCGATATGGCAAGTGCCTCAAGGTGCGCGGTAATAGTGCCCACATCGCCCCGCACCACTGGCCCCGTAAGGTTCGAGGCACTACCAGGATTTTGCGCCAACGCGCCCTCTACGGAGGCCACGACAAGCGGTCGCAATACAGCTCCAGGGTTCTCTATCCCCAGTCCTGCCAGAAGGTCCTGTGACCGAGCTATGAGAGCGGCGACATGGTTTGCACTGTGAGTAAGGGCAGCGTGATACAGCGCCCTATTGGCCTCTTCCAGCACTATGGGTTCACCCCCAATTTCCACCGCAAGAGCGTGTCCAATCGGCACTACGTGAGGGGGCGATGTGATGGCAATAGGAGCGCCCTCAAGTCGAGCAACATCCAAAGATGTACCCGTGAAGGTCATAGCGGGGTGAAAAGCAACGGGAAGCGCCCCAGCATCGGAAGCAGGGGAAAGTGGGGCTAGGCCATGCACACCTGACGTGTGAAGAACAATCTGCCCGGGCCTCCACCCGCCCTGAGCAGCGATGCCGGAAACGACGTCTCTCAAAGCATCATCCGGCACGGTGAGCAACACCAGTTCCGCACGCGCAGCCACCTCTTCTGGCTGGAGACGGGGAACATTCGGCAACAACGTCTCCAGGCGCTCACGGGACTCCTCGGAAATCCCCGAAGCAGCAACCACCTCATGCCCTACGGCACGCAATGCTGAAGCAAGCGGGGCCCCCACCCGACCCGCACCTATGACTCCTACAGTGAGGCGACCTGCAGAGCCGGAGGGTGTCACAAAGTTCCTTGGGGAACGCCCACAATTCGCGCCCACTGGTCAGGAGTTTGCACTGCTCGAGAAAGCGTCGCACGTTCCGCTTGAGCCTCCAGTAACTCCCTGGCATCTTCTACGTCCATGTGCTGCGCTACCGGACGCACGGGACCGTTCGTCGAATGCACATGCACATCCGCCAGCGACAAGAGTCGCTGAAGGGGGCCTTGACGAATACCCAGGGACTGGGTGCGCTCGTGAGGTACCACAAATACTTCTCGCGTGAGCCATCCGCGACGAATCAACAGCGCACGGTCAGTGGCCCGCGTCCCGCGATAACGCCACTGCAACGGGTCAAACCAAGCCGAACGTACCGGAGTGGCGGTGAAGTCATTTTCCTCACCTTTGCCACTCAAGGCAGCCGAAAAAGTTCCTTCCGGGTCCGGGTCACCGAGATCCGGGAGCACCAACCACACCGCCTCAAGCGCCTCCTGACGAGTCCCCACCGGCAGCAATGTAGACACTGCCGTCTGGTTGTCCTGATACCCCGCCACATTGATAGACACTCGCCACCAGTCACCCCGTCGCCACAACAAATGTTGCCTCAACCGAATGGCCTGCACCCGGCCAGGTGGCACCGTTTGGCGACGCGTATCAAGCATCCCATGCCTGAGTCTGATGCCGTCAGCAGCCACCTGTGCAGTGAAATTGAACCCTCGAGAAAGGTAGGAATAGGTAACGCCCAGGGCAGCAAGTGCCGCTGTCGCGATAGCGGTGAATGCCCCCGCAATATCATCTGCGATGCCTACTTCTCGCACCACCTCAAGCGTGGCGTTCCCAGCAACTAATAGCGCCACCACAAACACCACCGGGATAAGAATCGCCAAAATAAAGCGCCATGTCAGCACGGTGGAAAGCAGCAACCGGGGCACGGGAACCTTGTACACCTCTCGAGCGGGGGATGCCTGGGCGGCAATGGCGCGCGCCTTATCGGACTGGCTAAGAGGGCTCAATTCCGCAACGGGGTCCACACCCACGTCGTCAGCATCAATGGCAAGAGGTTTTTCTGCTGTTCCGGAGGCAAGGTGAATGATGTGATTGCGCAATTGTTCTGCATGGGCAAGGCGCAAGAACTTCAGTTGCACACCAGACTTTTCGCCACCTGCCACTTCCACAGAGAGCTCTGCAAAACCAAATATTCGCGCCAAGAAAGGCTGCACTACATCCACCGCCTGGAGGCGGTCTAGTCGCGCCTGACGTTGTTGCTTGAACAATAAGCCTCGCCGCTGTTCCACAGCGCTGTCAGTCACGCGATAAAGATTGACTCGCCATTGGAAAAAGGTCACTACAAACACCACAGATGCGAGAAGAATCACTCCCACGACACCGAGGATTACATAGAGCATGTGTTCTTGTTCAAGCAGGGTGCGAAGGCCTTGCTGGCCCTGCACCACCACGATCACAAGAAAGACAACAAAACCCTGTGCGCCATTGATAAAGGGCGAGATGATATGTGCCCGAGTCCACTCACTCGGGGCACGCATCGCCTCACTCACAGGCCCGCCAAACGTGCCTGACCACGCTCCGTCAATCGGTCACGCAGCCGCGCGGCCTCGGCCGTAGGAACCCCCGCAATGGAGGCGTCGGTACCTGGGGAGGCCGTGTGGAGTTGCACGCTTGCGATTCCCAAGAATCGCCCCAGTGGTCCCGACTGCACCTCCACGTATTGCATGCGGCCGTAGGGAATCACCGTGACACGTCGCCACAGGCGTCCGCGCACAACCACGAGATCGTCTTCCCGTTCCGCCCACGCATGCGCAGTCACCTGACGCACAATCACGTAGGACAAGAACCCTCCGAGCAGCAACACCCCTATGGGAAGCAGCCACAATATGGAGGTATCACCCGCAACAAGAGCCGCGAGCAGAGAAGTGCCCACAAGAGCGGGGAGCAACAACAGCGCGAGCGCAACAAGGCGCACCACAATCAGGCGACGCGAGACGTATTGCAGTTCTACACCTTCGGGTTGAAACCAGGTCATACGTTCATCCTGCCACTTCGCTTACGGAGACGCATCCACGGAAGACTGTCCAGAATCGCCTCCCGTTTCGCACCAGCGCTGCACGACTAATCCGGCTCCCGCAAGAACTGCAGATCCCACAGCGGCCAGAATCGATGCCACGATTACTTCCCGCCGGGGGGCATGGCCCCAGTCGCCGATCAGAGCAAGGGCGTGTGCCCCGTAGACGCCCAGTAAGACAGCCCCGGTATACGCAGCTGCGTGCGCCAACATCACAGTGCGTGTGGCAGTGAAGGGATCTAGGTGTGCCGCACGTCCTTGTTGGTACTCACGCACCCGCCATCCAAAGGACACCACAGCGCTGGCTGCCACGATTAATACCACTGCTACAGACCAGGGCACAGGAAAAGGCGAAGCTCCTCCCCCGATAAGCATCGTGTCCACAATCCACGACACCACGCCTACCACTGCAGTGATTGCCGTCAGGAGCGCCAGAGATACCTTTTTCATGCGTGCGGAGGAGGTGGGGTCATCGCGGACACATTCGCGTTGTAGGCAATCGTGCGATCCCACGGATCTGCCACAAACTCGACACCAGCGGCATCTGCGGCAGCCGCTGCAGCTTCAGCCACCACGATGTTTTCCCCCGCGACACCTCCAGGGAATGTTGCCTCTGGCTCCATGGCCGCCCAGGGGGCGAGAACAAATGCGCGCTCAGCTGCCCGCGGGTGCGGAAGTACTAAATCATCAGACTCCGCCCGGATTCCGGCATAGTCAATCAGGTCGAGGTCGAGG
>WTKG01000155.1 GCA_011524475.1 Demequinaceae bacterium | reverse complement strand
GTATAAGAGACAGGTTCTGGTGGCGGTGAATCTGTCGCAGCGCAACTCAGCACTGTTCTCGGAACAGAAGTACCACTTCTTGGAAAAGTTCCCCTTGATATCTCCACGCGACTAGGGGGTGACGAAGGTACTCCCGTGGTACTTCGAGAACCTACAAGTGACGCAGCACGCCAATTCCAGTCCATTGCCGACGCGGTAGGTTCTCGCCAAAGGGGACTGGCGGGGCGGTCGCTGGGCGTTACCCCCGTGTAGCCACAAAAGGCGGCTGTACCTCCACCTCGGGCACTGACACAATGTTTGCATGAACGCTGAGGTACCTCTCACCGCATCCCCGTGGGTGACTCCATGGGAGGTCGAAGATGGAAACTCTCTTGCGGCGCGACTGTACGAACAAACTTTTGGGTTCCCCCACGACGGCGTGTGGAGTGCTCCAGGAAGCGTGATGATCGCTGGAGAACATTCCGACTATACGGGAGGGCGTTCGCTTCCGGTCACACTCGACCATCGCACGTATATTGCGGCAGGATTACGCGACGACAGTGAGGTATGCATCATTTCTCACGTCGGTATGCGCCCGGGAGAACGCCGAGATGTCATCCGTATGCCCCTCGAAAATCTGGAGCCTTCCACAGTGCCAGCATGGGCTTTCCATGCTGTGGGAACAATCATCGCTTTACAAGAACGTGGCTACGACGGACAGGGACTCAACCTTGCCCTCGACAGTTGCGTCCCGGTCGGTGCGGGCCTGGGCGACTCTGCTTCTGTGAGCGTCGCAACTGCTCGCGCCACAGAAGCACTCTGGCGCCTCTCCCTCGCCAATGAGGCTGGGCGTGAGATTCTCGCGGAAGCATGTCGCAGTGTAGAAATACATCCAGGCACCGTTGCCTCCGGCGGGGCCTATCAGTACGCCGCTCTCTTCGAAGAGCGCGGACACGCCCTCGAACTAGACTTCAGCACCGAACCACCGCACCGAACTCTGGCTTCCTTGGGTCTCGCCGACTACGGCCTCACACTCTTCCTCACCCTCACTGGAGTGGACTATTGGCTCGACACCGACCGGATGACACAGCGTCGCCGTGAGTGCGAGGAAGCGGCGCAGCAGCTGGGGGTCCCAGAACTTGGATCATTACAAAGCACCCCCGAGGTGCTCGAATCGATCGCCGCACTGGAGGATCCGACACTGAGAAAACGTGCGCGTCACGTGGTCACAGAAACCGAACGTGTACGCACCATCGTGGAAGAACTCGCGAGCACAGCCCCCGCACACGAACGCTTTCTGACAATTGGAGCACAGTTATTCAAAGCCAACACCTCACTTGCCGTGGACTTCGATCTGGCCTTCAAAGAAGCAGAACTTGCGGTCCGGACAGCGTGGCAGATAGGGGCGCTCGGAGCTCGAGTAGTGGACGGTGGAGGGGGCGGATGCACCCTCACACTTGCGCGCACCTCCTCCGTCAACAGCATTACCGAGGCAGTGGTGGAGGCCTTTCGCGCGAGTGGTCTGAATACTCCCCGATTTCTGGCTGTCTACAGCGCGTAATCAACGACTAGCGGGGCGTGGTCACTCCACCTCTCGCCCCAGGAATCCGCACGATCTACCTGAGCGGATGTTGCCGCCTGGGCCATCACATCGTTTGCCACCTGCAAGTCAATGCGCCACCCAGCATCATTATCAAAGGCTTTTCCTCGCATCGACCACCATGTATATGGACCGTCACGGTCGCCCTCAAGAAGCCTGTGGACATCTACCCAGCCGTCGGCATACCAACGATCTAGGTAGGCACGCTCTTCGGGCAAGAACCCCGCAGAGGCAAGATTGCCCTTCCAGTTCTTGATATCCCGTTCCGTGTGGGCAGTGTTGATATCGCCCATGACCACCACACGTTCATAGCCTTGAGAAAGATTTTTCATGCGGGCGGTCATCAAGTCCAAAAATTCATATTTGTCGTCCATCTTGGGAGTCCCGGCCTCACCTGAGTGAACATACACGCTCACCACCCTGACGTTACCGACAGGAGTAGCAACCGTCGCCTCGAGCCATCGACCGGTATGTGTTGCCGCCTCGGCTACTGTGCCCAGAGCCTCAGAGCCCACCGCTACATCGTGTACCTCCCCTCGCGCAAGAAGGGCCACTCCAGAACGCCCCTTGATTTCACTCGCGTGGGCAACGACGTTCCACTCATCTGAAAAAAAGTCATGCACGATCTCATCGGGGGCTCTCACCTCTTGCAAGCAAACCACGTCAGCGTCCACAGACGATAGCCACGGCCCCATTCCTTTACGCATCGCTGCACGCACACCGTTGACGTTTACTGTGGCGATTTTCATAACGACACCCCTGCCTGACGTTCTGCCATTTCCACAACATTCTGCAACAAAAACGCCCGCGTCATGGGGCCCACTCCACCCGGATTAGGCGAATACCAACTGGCCTGTTCTCGAGCCTCTGGCGCAATGTCTCCAGCGATGCGTGAGGCCCCTGTGTCC
>WTKG01000048.1 GCA_011524475.1 Demequinaceae bacterium | reverse complement strand
CGTCGTATTACCCGTCACCGTGTCCGTGGAGTGATCCCACTCATCTCCACCAGTGTCAGCCGTAAACCACCCCTGGAACACAAAGTTCGTGAGCACAGGATCAGACGGCTCGGTTACTAATGAACCCGAAGGAAGAAGTTCGTCTGGCGGTGTTGGTGTACCGCCCTGCGTGTCATAGTCCACCGTAATAGTGGGTCCCAGAGTGATTGGTTCTACCGGATCGAAATCAACATTGTTGACATCGCCAAGCATGTGGTCTTTGTTGATGACAGCAAGGTTTGCGGCAGCCGACGTGCCAAAGTAAAGCTTGATAGGGGTACTCGTAGTAATTGCCCCACCTGAAATTGCGGTGATGTGAGAGATGGGAACTTGGAAATCGAGATACCAATCTCCACTTCCATCCCCCGCACTCACCCATCTGACACCTTGAGAATTATTGCCGCCGGTTGCAGTGTCGTCGGTCCACGGATAGGTATAAATTGCAGTGACGTTTGACCCCGGGGCATCAGCCACATAGACGTAATCTGCAGTAGTCGTTTTGCCGTCAATTCCTACAACAGCTGCCACTGACGTTGTTACCCAGTCATCAGTGGTTGTGGCAATTTGAACAAGGAACGCTCCCTGAAATATCCCTCCCTTGGTTACGTCACTTGTATTTTCAGCCATTCGGAATCTGAAGAACGCTGTGGTGCCGTCGGAGTAGTACTGCACAGAAGAGTCCGGACCCACACAGTTTGCGCCTGTACACGCACCAGAGGCGAGATCTAATCCCGAGGGGTTTTGGTCGGTGTTGTTGTCGCCGATGATACTTCCGTCATCAAGTCGATAGTCTGCCCACTGTGCTGGCCAGGCCACGGCATCGTCACCTTGGTTAGATGTTGCTGCCTGGGCGGGTAAGGGAATGAAAGCGAGCGCTAAAAAAAGCGCTACTACGCCTCGAAAAATTCGAGAAGAAAGTAGCGCAGGGCCACGCGAATACAAATCGCCCTCAACCATGTGTGGAATTCTAGGCTTGCCCCCCTTTAAGGGGCCGCATTTTTGCACGTGAGATTTACCACATAAGCCCCTTCTTTCACGTACGGAGACACATGAAATCTGTGGCCGTTTTGTGACATAACTGAGGCCAAACCGAATGCAATTTATACGACTTTCCTGAAGAAGGTTTGGGAAAATTTTCCATGGGTCCCCGCGGGGGACTTGCGTCGCTGTCCGTCACGGGCGCACGCATTGACTACTAGACCCAGGAGGACATTATGAACAAGTCCTACGTTTCCATTGCTGGAGTTGCTCTTGCTGCCGGCCTCGTACTGAGCGCATGCAGCACCGCTGAAGAAGAGCCGGCCGCTGAAGTTTCGGCTTCGGTATCTGCTTCTGTGGACGCTTCCGCTGAAGTTTCGGCTGAGGCTTCGGTTGACGCTTCCGCTTCGCCTTCGGCTGACGCTTCGGCTTCGCCGTCCGCTTCGGAAGAGGCATCGGAGTAATTCCGTAGCATCACACTTTTCGGGGTCGGCGCTACGTGCGCCGGCCCCGAATTTTTTATACCGACACCTCGCACCCGCTGTGGCGACTCATCTGCTTCGGCTCAAGTTGATGTCTGAAAGAATGGGCCCATGAATGAACGTATTCCAGACCGCGTCACCGTTGATGGCCTCGAATCACGCTGGGATGCCGCGTGGGAAGAAAACGGCACCTACCGTTTCGACGCCACGGCATCCCGCGACCAGGTGTATTCGATAGATACCCCACCCCCCACGGTGTCTGGATCACTCCACGTGGGACACGTATTCAGCTACACGCACACCGACGTAGTCGCGCGCTACCAGCGCATGTGTGGCCGCGCAGTGTTTTACCCGATGGGCTGGGACGACAACGGCCTTCCCACGGAACGCCGGGTGCAGAACTATTACGGCGTGCGCTGCGACCCTCACCTGCCCTACGACCCAGACTTCACTCCGCCGCATGAGGGCGGTGACGGCAAGTCTGTGATGGCCAAAGATCAGGTGCCGATTGGGCGCAAAAACTTTGTCGAGTTGTGCGAGCGCCTCACGGAAGAAGACGAAAAACAATTCGAGGAACTCTGGCGCAGGCTCGGGCTTTCGGTGGATTGGTCACACACGTACCAAACGATCTCCCCCGATTCCATCGCGGTGGCGCAACAAGCCTTCGTGCGTAACCTCCAACGGGGCGAGGCCTACCAGTCCGAAGCTCCCACGCTGTGGGACGTCACTTTCCGCACCGCTGTCGCGCAAGCAGAACTGGAGGAACGCGACCGAGCCGGCGCCTATCACCGCCTCGCCTTCCAGCCGACCGGGGATGACTCCGCCGAGGCAGTGCACATCGAGACCACTCGCCCCGAACTTTTGCCTGCCTGTGTCGCCCTCGTGGCACACCCGGACGACGAACGCTACCAAGGGTTGTTCGGCACTACCGTGCGCACTCCCCTGTTTGACGTAGAAGTCCCCGTCGTGGCACACCGGCTTGCAGACCCC
>WTKG01000007.1 GCA_011524475.1 Demequinaceae bacterium | reverse complement strand
AACGCTGGCGTGAGCACCCCGGCGTCCGTGACGCTTCCCCAGAGTTTGTTCCGAGAACTGGGAGCGGATCGAATGATGGCTGCCGTCATAGATACCCTCGGCCTTCCCCTGGTGGTGAAGCCCGCGCAAGGAGGTTCGGCGCTCGGGGTCACCACTGTGGAAGAGGCATCTGCCTTGCCTAAAGCGATGGTCGGGTGCTTTGCATACGGTGAGCTTGCGCTCATTGAAAAAGCAGTCGTCGGAACAGAGGTGGCGGTGAGCATTGTCGGAACCGGAGAGGACGCCTACGCCCTCCCACCGGTGGAGATCGTGACCGAAGGAAACTATGACTACGACGCCCGCTACAACCCCGGGCGCACGGAATACTTTGCCCCGGCGCGCCTGAGCGCAGAGCATGCCGCCACCGCCACGTCAGCTGCCCTCAGTACCCACCAAGCGTTGGGATTACAAGACCTCTCCCGGGTGGACATGATTCTGGACAAGGATGGCGTCGCTCACATGCTCGACGTGAACGTCTCTCCCGGTATGACCGAGACGAGCCTCTTCCCCCAGGCGATAGCGGCATCTGGGCGGGACTTAGGGTCTGTGTACCGAGAAATCGCAGGCCTGAACTAAATCGTCCGAGAAGGTTCAGGCTTACGGACGAAACCCAGGGTCACGTGGATGAATGATCTCCACGATGCGATTGAGGTCTTCTACTGTGGCGAAGTCAATGGTGATAGTGCCGCGACCCGAACCAAGAGCAATCTTGACTCGCGTATCAAGGTGGTCTCCTAGCCGGGTAGAAACCTCGTCCAGAGCCGCTGTGCGGCTTCCTGGGCGCACTTTTGCCTTGCCCCGGCTCTTGGCGCCTACCCCCACGGCAACGGCTTCCTCTGTGGCGCGCACAGAGAGGCCTTCAGAGATTATGCGTTGTGCGAGCGCCTCGATTTGCGCGGCGGTGTCGAGCCCCAACAACGCCCGGGCATGGCCAGCGCTGAGAACTCCGGAAGCAACTTTTCTCTGCACTGTCGGAGGGAGACGAAGGAGGCGTAGCGTGTTCGAGATCTGCGGGCGAGAGCGAGAGATGCGTTCCGCAAGCTGTTCGTGGGTGATGTCAAAGTCATCCAAGAGTTGTTGATAGGCGGCAGCTTCTTCGAGAGGGTTAAGTTGGCTGCGGTGGAGGTTTTCGACAAGGGCGTCACGCAGCAATTCCGTGTCGTCTGTCTCGCGAATAATCGCCGGAATTGCCGTGAG
Organism: Demequinaceae bacterium; assembly: GCA_011524475.1. Taxonomy (GTDB): domain Bacteria; phylum Actinomycetota; class Actinomycetes; order Actinomycetales; family Demequinaceae; genus WTKG01. The sequence continues at coordinate 11,830 of WTKG01000007.1, read as the reverse complement.
TCCCGCCTGCTGGGAGGCGCGTAACCGGCGCTCCCCCATGATGAGCTCGTAACCCTCGGCCGCTTCGCGTGGCCGCACGACGATGGGTTGCAGCACTCCGATTTCACGAATGGAACCCACCAGTTCGCGCATCGCGTCCTCATCGAAGACGGTGCGTGGCTGGCGTGGGTTGGGAACCACCGTGGCCGGGTCCAAGTGTGCAAACGTGGCCCCCGGGACCGGCACTAAGCCCTGGGTTTCAGCGCCTTGGGCTGTCTGGTCGGAAGAGAAAAACTGGTCGGATGCCCGTGCGGTTTCTTCGTCAGACGTGGGAATGAGCGCACCAAGGCCGCGGCCTAGTCCGCGCTTGGGGGCACTCATGACGCGCTCCCACGAAGGGCAACGTGATGCGCCACCGCCACATACGCAAGCGCACCCGGGGAATGAGGGTCATACGTGATGACGGTCTGACCATGAGACGGGGCTTCGGACACTCGCACCGAGCGCGGAACTGTCTGATCGAGGGTCTGCTCTGGAAAATGAGTGCGCACCTCGTCAGCAACTTCGCGCGCGAGAGTGGTCCGTCCGTCGTACATGGTGAGCACAATTGTAGAGATCGCGAGCGTGGGATTGAGGTGTTGTTTCACCATATCCACGGTTTTGATGAGCTGAGTGAGGCCTTCGAGTGCGTAATACTCACACTGGATCGGGATGAGCACCTCGGTGGCGGCAACCATCGAATTCAAGGTGAGAAGACCGAGGCTCGGGGGGCAGTCCACAAAGACGTAGTCGAGCCCTGCGCCAGGGCCTTCAACGTAGGCCTTGATGGCATCTGCGAGACGGAACTCCCGCCTCACCAACGACACCAACTCCATGTCAGCGCCCGCCAAGTCGATCGTGGCAGGAACGACATCAAGACCGGAAATGTCAGGGCATGCCTGAACAACTTCTGCGATGTCACGGCCCTCCAGCATGACCTCGTAAATGGAAGGAGTGCCACTGTGATGATCAATGCCCAGTGCGGTAGAAGCGTTTCCTTGGGGGTCGCAGTCCACCACCAGGACCTTTGCGCCTTTGCTCGCAAGCGCGGCAGCGATATTCACTGTGCTGGTGGTCTTACCTACGCCACCTTTTTGGTTCGACACCACGATCACGCGGGTGCGCGCAGGGCGAGGGAACTCCGCCTCTTCAAGTGCGCGCTTGGTGCGCTCCATCTCCAGCACCTCGTGACCAAGCGGGCTGTCGTCGGCCGCAGCGCTACTGGCGAAGGCATCAGGGGTTGTCATGGAAGAACAGTGATCCTCTCCGTGAGTAGGTCCGTGGCCGCCATCGGGGCGAGATGTTTCACGTGAAACATGCACCCCACGGCAGTTGTGATCGCGGCGTAGCGCCAGGGTGACGACTCTAGTCGGTTGTGAGCCTGAAGCGAAATGCGGGGCTCAGGAAGCGGGGCCTGGGCGCAGCAGCACTACGCGGGTGGGCTCTGCTCCCTCGACCGTGGAGGCTTCTTCTACCTGAGCGCGTAAACCCACTTTGCGAAGGACATGTTTTGCCTCTTCGCACTCTTGCTCAGCGTTTCGACCCTTGAGCAAGACCATTTCGCCGCCAGGAATCAACAGCGGTGCCGCCCATTTCACCAATTTAGCAACAGGGGCGACGGCACGTGCCGTGACAACACTGGCCTTGACTCGGTCTGCGACCTCTTCTGCCCGACCGCGCACCACAGTGATGTTCGAGAGGTCGAGAGAGTGAGCCACCTCGGTAAGCCAGGCCACTCGGCGCTCCATGGGCTCCACCAAAGTCACGGCTCGGGAGGGCTCCATGGCCGCAAGCACCACGCCCGGAAGCCCCGCACCGGAACCTACATCGACAAGCGATCCAGGGGGCAGAAACTGTGCCACAGCAGCGGAGTTGAGGATGTGGCGTTCCCATAGTCGGGGAAGTTCACGCGGGCCAATCAAGCCGCGTTCCGTCCCGTGTTTCGCAAGAAGGTTGGCAAACGCGGCTACGGTGTCGTACTGGTCACCGAAGAAGGCGGACACGCGAGGATCTGATTCCCACGGGTCGTGCACATCTTCAGACATCAGGCGCAATGTTTCACGTGAAACATCTTTAAGAGGCGGGGTGAATAACCACGTACCGGTGTGGGTCTTCACCTTCAGACTCGCTCACCAAACCTGCTTCGAGCACCACATCGTGAACGACCTTGCGCTCAAAAGCGTTCATGGGTTCCATCTCGAACGACGTGCCGCTGGACTTCACCGTCTCAATGGCATCGCGACCGCGCTGCGCAAGCCGTTCCTTGCGACCAGCGCGAAAATCTGCCACGTCAAGCATCATCCTGCTCATCTGGCCAGTCTCTATTTGAACCGCCATACGGGTGAGTTCTTGAAGCGCCTCCAGGGTTTCCCCCTCTGGTCCCACGAGCCGCTTGAGGTCTGCACTGGGTCCGTCCGGGGAGACCACCGCGACTTTCGCTCGGCCTGCCTCGACAGAAATATCAATGTCACCGTCCATGTCGAGAATGTCGAGCAGCTCCTCCAAAAAATCAGCAGCTGCGTCACCTTCGTGTTCCAAGCGCGACGACTTGGTGGTGGTCTCCGTGTCAGTCATGGTGTCCTCTACTTCTTACGGCGATTTTTCCGCTGGGGTTGTTTGCGTTGACGGCTCTGGGGCGCCTCCTCAATGGCGGGCACCTCTTCGACGGTGTCGACAATTCCCTTGGCCTCGTCCTTCGCGCGCTTGCGCTCAAGGAACGCCTTCTCTGCTTCAGAGCCAGGAGTGGGGTTATTGCGAATGACGTAAAACTGTTGCCCCATGGTCCACAGGTTGGTGGTAGTCCAGTAGATGAGAACACCGATGGGGAAGAACGGTCCAGACAGCACAAATACAAAGGGCAACACGTACAGCAATACTTTTTGCTGCTGGGCCATCGGACCTTCCAACGCTGCCGCCGGCATGTTTTTGCGGGTGAGTTGGCGTTGAGTCAAGAAGGTCGTGGAGACCATCGCGATGATCAGCACGATGGTCACGATGCGCACATTCCAACTGTCTGTGGCAAGGAAGGTCTCCGACAGTGCCGCACCCAAGAAGGTGGAGTTGTCTGCGAGCGAGGCAAGCTCCGGCGTAAGCAGACCGATGCCTCCATCGAGCTTGTTATTCAAGACGCGGAAGAGGGCAAAAAATATGGGCATCTGAATCAGCAGCGGCAGGCACGAAGCAAAGGGGCTAGTGCCATGCTTGGAGTACAACTCCATGGTTTCGCGACCCATAGCCTCACGTGAGGCTGCGTCTTTTTTGCCTTTGTATTTGTCTTGAATCTTGCGCAGGTCTGGGGAGATCACCTGCATGGCGCGGCTGGATTTGATCTGACGCACAAACAACGGAATCAGCAAAATTCGAATGACGATCACCAGGCCGACAATGGCCGCCGCCCACGTCCATCCCGAAGCTTCGTCCATTCCGAGGAAGGTCAAGGCGGTGTGGAAGCCCACAAGCACGGCCGCGATTGCCCACTCGAGCGGGAAAAGAATTTGGTCCACGAGAAGGATCCTTACTGTGTTGTGGTGACGTGGTGTGTCACGGAAGTCTGGTGAGATACGAACAAGGGTGCACCTCGAGCGGGAACATCGTCGATGCCGCCTGAGCTCCACGGATTACATCGCAGAATCCTCCATGTGGCAAGCGCTGTTCCTTTGATGGCACCGTGACGGGTCACAGCGGTAAGCCCATAATTCGAGCACGAGGGGTAGTACTTGCACCGCGGTCCAAGCCACGGGGACACCACGTATTGATAGGTGCGAATGATCCCAATCGCTATGTAGCGAGGGATACGAACGAGGTGGGTAATCATCGGCGCCCCCGAGAGATGGCCGATGTCACGGCTGCCTTCACATCCGATTCGAGTACTGGGTAGGGGGCGCGTGCCGCTGCCGGCTGTGCACGAAGAACAAGTTGTGTCTGGAGCGGTAACTCTGACAAAAGCTCGCTGGCTATTCCACGTAACCGCCGCTTCACTTTGTTACGTGCGACCGCGTTTCCGACGGACTTCGACACCACAAAACCTATGCGTGGATTCTGAACATTTCCGGAGGCAACATGGGCGACCACCGTGCTTCGTCCGCTCTTCATTCCACGGCGTACAACGGAAGCAAAGTCCGCGGCCGCTGTCAGTCGTGAACGAGCGGGTAACACTCTTATGCCGAGACGGAAGACCGGCCCTTGCGGCGGCGTGCGGCAAGGATCGCGCGACCAGCGCGCGTGCGCATACGCAACCGGAAACCATGCTTCTTGGCGCGACGACGATTATTAGGTTGGAAGGTCCGCTTACTCACGGGAAGTCTCCACTGGTGGGGGTCAGATGAGCGAGGTAACGCTACGCCAGTTGGGGATAGTCGTCAAATTTCTTCACGGCCGACCCCAGTTGCGGCCAAACGGTATAGGCTCTCTCACCTACGCGTTGAAACCTGGTAGCGACACGCGCTTGGCTTCGATGCACAATCATGAGTAGCTGTCACATTGACGTGGACACACGCGGTTTTGGCGTGAAAGAAAGGGCGGGGTCATGGCAGAGGAGACCTCTTCATTATCCGTGGACGATGTCTGGTCTGTTGCTCTGGAAAAGATGCGGAAAGACTCCTCTCTGACCCCACAACACCGTAGTTTCATCCGTCTCGTCAAACCACTTGCTGTGGTGGACGACAACGTTTTTCTTGCGGTCGCCGAGGACTTCACTAAGAACTATCTTGAATCACAACTTCGTGAACCCCTCACCCAAGCTTTGTGTGATGCCGTGGGCGAAGAGGTTCGTTTCGCTGTAACCGTGGACGCTTCGGTAACCCCCCCTGAACTTGAACTTGTTGAAGACGAACTGATAGAACCTGTGGCAAGCCCTCCTCAGGCCGCTGGCGGTCGAGGTAAAAAATCACCGCCGCCGGACCCTCACCTCAATCCGCGATATACCTTTGATACTTTCGTCATCGGCGCATCCAATCGCTTTGCTCACGCAGCAGCTCTTGCTGTTGCGGAAGCTCCCGGGCGCACGTACAACCCGCTTTTCATTTACGGAGATTCGGGGCTCGGAAAAACCCACTTGTTACACGCCATTGGTCACTACACCCGCCACCTACGCCCCGCTTCTCGTATTCGTTATGTCAACTCAGAAGAGTTCACAAATGACTTTATTAATGCCATCCGTGATGACCGCAACGCTCAATTCAAAAGCCAATATCGAGACGTAGACATCCTGCTCATTGACGACATCCAGTTCCTCCAAGGCAAAGAGCAGACTCTCGAAGAGTTCTTCCACACCTTTAATGCTCTTCACAACGCTGAGAAGCACGTCGTCATTACGTCAGATGTGAGTCCACGAAATCTCGATGGCGTGGAGGAAAGGCTCCGCACCCGGTTCGAATGGGGCCTCATGACGGACGTTCAACCCCCCGACCTGGAAACACGTATCGCAATCTTGCGCAAAAAGGCGGCGGTTGATGACTTGCACGCATCCGATGACGTGTTGGAATACATCGCTTCAAATATCAGCACGAACATCCGCGAACTTGAGGGAGCCCTCATTCGGGTCACAGCTTTTGCTGCGCTCAATAGTCAGCCCGTTGATTTGAGTTTGGCGCAAGTAGTACTAAAAGACTTGATTACAGACGACGACTCCGAGGTCACGGCCTCCAGCATCATTGGAACAACGGCTGAATACTTTGGAATCAGCATGGACGAACTGACGGGCACGTCCCGTAGTCGTGTGTTTGTGACCGCCCGGCAAATAGCCATGTATCTGTGTCGTCAGCTCACAGATCTGTCTCTGCCCAAGATCGGCGAACATTTTGGCGGCAAAGACCACACCACTGTGATGTATGCCGTAAAGAAGGTAGAAGACCAAATGTCACAGCGGCGACAAATGTATAACCAAGTGAACGAGATTCACGCACGTATCAAACAGCAGTCAAAGCCCAGCTGATACGCATATAACACCGAATTGCACACCTGTGTATAACTCTGTGAATTCACGTGGACTTCTCCTTTCTTTTGTGGAATTAAATGTGGATATCTGGGGATGTTCTGTGGGTACAGTTCCCTAAGTTCACAGCGGAGGTGAGTACTCCCCGCATGATCCTCACTATTTCCACAACGCGTATTGGCCTTCTAGGTGGCCAAACGTAGTTTTTCCCCAGTTATCACACCCCCTACTACCTACTACTGTTCTTTCTCTTATGACCTACTCCTCCACCTTCATTAGCAAACCTCACGCAATCATGATGTCCCTGAAGTGGCGTATTCTGTCGGGCACGGTAGTCAAGGAGATTCCATGAAGTTCACTGTTGAACGTGATGTTTTGGCGGACGGTGTTGCGTGGGTATCTCGCGCCCTTCCCTTACGGCCACCTGTTCCAGTACTCGCGGGGGTCTTAATAGAAGCCACTGCCACCGGTGTGAAGCTTTCGAGTTTTGACTATGAAGTGTCTGCTCGTGGTGAGCTTGACGCCACAGTCGAGCAGGAAGGAACGGCGCTGGTCTCAGGCCGGCTATTGAAAGAAATCTCTCAAGCACTTCCTCACAAGCCTGTTCACTTCAGCCATGAAGGCAGCAAAGTGCATGTCACATGTGGTGCGAGTCGATTTACCTTGGCAACGATGCCAGCGGACCAGTATCCAGAACTTCCCGTGCTTCCTGATCCTTCGGGCGTTGTTGATGGTGCTGAATTTGATCAGGCTGTCGCCCAGGTCAGTGTTGCTGCTTCCAAAGATGAAACTTTGCCGGTCCTCACGGGTGTTCGCATGGAAATAGAGGGAGATAAAATTTCTCTTCTTGCGACAGACCGATACCGCTTAGCTTTGCGTGAAGTCTCATGGAATCCCCGCGCAACAGATATTTCAGCGATTACTTTATTGCGGGCAAAAACTTTGAGTGATACCGCGAAAGCGCTTGGATCTGCAGAGGTGACGCTGTCACTATCGACGGAAAGTGATGTGAATTTGGTCGGATTTTCTTCAGGAGGAAGAGTCTCTACCTCACTCCTCATGGATGGTGATTATCCGGAGGTCCGCAGGCTTTTCCCAGAAGAATCTACGAGTACTGCAATCGTCGACACCACTGAACTTGTGGAAGCAACCAGGCGCGTTGCTCTGGTGGCAGAACGCAACAGTTCTGTGCGGCTTGCTTTTAGTGAAGGTCAGGTCACGCTGGATGCCGGTCATTCAGAAGACGCTCAAGCTTCGGAAGCGCTTGAAGCAACGTTGCAGGGTGAAGACATCACGGTTGCCTTTAATCCTCAATATCTTTTGGATGGGCTTAATGCACTTCGGGCACCTTTTGTGAGGTTTGGATTTACACACGACACCAAACCAGTGGAGTTCGTGGGGCTTGCCGAGGCCGACGCTCCGGTGGATTCCGGATTCCGCTATTTGTTAGTACCCATTCGCATCGCCTCCTAGATGCGTGTCGGGCGGGTATCTCTTACGAACTTCCGTTCGTATACCCAAGCAGATATAGATCTTCCTCCGGGAATCACGACTTTTGTCGGTCGAAATGGCCGCGGAAAAACCAATGCGGTGGAAGCGATCAGATTTTTATCTTTACTTGATAGCCATCGGGTACCCACCGTTGCTCCTCTTATCCATATGGGAGCGGAGCAGGCTACCGTGCGAGCACAAGTACACAAGAATGATCGAGCGATTGTTCTGGAAGCAACAATCAATTCTGGTGCGGCGAAAACTTTGAAGGTGGGAGGGCACCCTAGTAAGCCGCGCGACTTCGTGGGCATTGTGAGGACCGTCCTGTTTGCACCAGAAGATTTAGCTTTGGTGAAAGGTGAGCCCAGCACCCGCAGAACACTTCTTGATGAGATTTCTGTTGCTCTTCAGCCTGCACTTGCGGGAGACCTTGCTGATTATGACCGCGTGGTGCGGCAGCGTTCTACGTTATTGAAATCCGCGCGAGGCAAAAACGTTGATATGGGGACCCTCGAGGTATGGGATCAGAAACTTGTGACGCTTGGTTCTCGCATCACTGCTGCCAGAGCACGCACGGTATCTCTCTTAGATCCCCACGCACGCAAGGCCTATGCGGATATTGCTCATGGGGCGCATGCGGGGGTGACCTATGCACCTTCCGTAGGTGAAGCGACCACACACGTGACAGATATCGAGCAACAATTTGTAGAAGCCCTGGGCACGGTACGCGCGAAGGAACGCGAACGGGGTCTTTGTCTCGTAGGCCCTCATCGGGATGAGCTTGTCATCACTATTGGAGATCTTCCGGCCAAGGGATATGCCAGTCACGGGGAGTCATGGTCTGCTGCATTAGCGTTGAGACTCGGCACTTTTGATTTGTTATGTGCCGACGATGGTCCTCACGCGGATACGGATGGAACTCCGGTGCTGATTTTGGATGACGTTTTTGCAGAACTTGATTCAGACCGCCGCGCGGCTCTTGCGAGCCGGGCACACGAGGCAGATCAAGTGTTGGTTACCGCGGCAGTGGAAAATGACGTGCCGCCCGAACTCGCCGGAGAAGTGATTACGGTAGGGGACGGGACACTGACTCTTCGATCCAAGGACGCATGAGCATGGCGCGCAACACCCCAGCGGAAGACGGTACGGGAGACGAGCCGCGCGTTGCGCCGGCAGAGATTGCGAAACGGGCGGTAGAACAGGCACGCAGTAATGCCAAGGCGCGTGGTTCCACCCCACGTAGCGCTCGACAAGCGCACCGGGATGTCGCGCGAAAAAGGCGCGAGGCGGGAACGTCTGTGCCGTATGGCAGCGGGCGAGATCCGCAAGCGGTGGGCCCACAGATGAAAGCCATGTTTGATGCGTTGGGGTGGTCGGAACATATTGATGTGTCGTCGGTGACGGCCAGATGGCGAGAAGTAGTGGGCGATAACGTTGCTGAACATTGTGAGCCGCGTGAGTTTCGGGATGGGGTGCTGGTAGTCCAGGCCTCTTCTACCGCGTGGGCAACGCAAATTTCTATGTTGGAAGGGGATTTGCGACAGCGTCTCAACGAAAACGTGGGGCGTTCTTTAGTAAAAAAGGTGACGGTTCTTGCCCCTCAGCAACGCTCGTGGACAAAGGGGCCGCGCTCAGTTCCGGGCCGCGGGCCGCGGGATACCTACGGATAGGCAATTTTTCTTCCCGCGCGACGCGGCTCACCACCCTGTGAATCAGCAGAAATTGGGGCCTAGGGGCGCTAGAATGGACAAGGGCCCCGAAGTTTGACACTCAGCCCTCCACATGCGCGTGAAAGGGCACATTCTTGGCACACGAAGAGGTTTCTGCGCAGACTCCTGACACTGTTGTCGATGGTTCATACGGCGCAGACAACATCACCGTCCTTGAGGGACTGGAAGCCGTACGTAAACGCCCCGGAATGTACATCGGTTCTACCGGCGAACGCGGCCTCCACCACTTGGTGTATGAGGTGGTCGACAACGCGGTTGATGAGGCGCTTGCCGGTCACTGCGACACCATCACCGTGACCTTGCTTGCGGATGGCGCGGTGCGGGTCACAGACAACGGTCGCGGTATTCCCGTCGAGGAGCACAAGGTAGAGAAGCGCCCGGCGGTCGAGGTTGTGCTTACCGTGTTGCATGCCGGCGGAAAGTTTGGCGGCGGCGGATATGCGGTGTCGGGTGGTCTGCACGGGGTTGGTGTGTCAGTGGTGAACGCGCTCTCTCGTCGCCTGACGGTAGATGTTCACCGAGACGGATTCTCCTGGACACAGTCATACGCCCAAGGAAACCCGGAAGCTCCACTGGCGCAGGGTGAAGCCGTCACCGAAACGGGCACCACTGTCACCTTTTGGGCAGACCCGGAGATTTTTGACACCACTGAGTACGACTTTGAAACTCTTCGCAGCCGTTTTCAGCAAATGGCCTTTTTGAACAAAGGTCTCTCGATCACCCTGCATGACGAGCGGGAGGCCGTTGCTGCTGGCGAGCCCGGTGATTCCGAGGAGGCAACTGCGGGTCGGCACGTCACCTATAAATACGACGGCGGACTGGTGGATTACGTCACGCACCTCAACACCACCAAGAGGGCAGAACGCGTGCACGCAGAAGTGATTTCCTTTGAGGCCGAAGAAGTGGTGTCCACGGATGACCAGGGGAACGAATCTCGCGTCTCTGTTGAGATCGCGGCGCAATGGACAAACGCCTACTCCGAGTCTGTGTACACCTTCGCCAACACGATTGCGACGACAGAAGGTGGTACCCACGAAGAAGGTTTCCGCACTGCCTTGACTTCCTTAATCAACAAATATGCGCGCGAAAAAAACTTGTTGAAAGATAAGGACGACAACCTCACTGGTGATGATGTTCGCGAAGGCCTCACCGCCGTAGTGTCGGTCAAGCTTGGCGAACCACAGTTCGAGGGTCAAACCAAAACCAAGCTCGGTAATACCGAAGCGAAAACTTTTGTGCAGCGGATAGTAGGGGAACGCCTCACGGACTGGTGTGACTCCCATCCCAGTGAAGCAAAAGAAATTATCCGTAAAGCGATTCAGGCATCTGCGGCCCGGATTGCCGCACGTAAGGCACGTGAGGCAACGAGGCGCAAAGGCTTGCTGGAATCTGGCGGCATGCCCGGCAAGCTTCGTGACTGCCAGAGTCGAGACCCGTCGGTCAGTGAAGTGTTTATCGTCGAGGGAGATTCGGCCGGTGGTTCAGCAGTGCGGGGTCGTGACCCAGAAACCCAGGCGATTTTGCCGATTCGCGGAAAAATTCTGAATGTGGAGCGCGCACGTCTGGACCGGGCGCTTGGAAACAATGAAGTCCAGGCCCTCATCACTGCTTTTGGTACGGGAATTGGCGAAGACTTTGATCTGGAAAAGTGCCGATATCACAAGATCGTGTTGATGGCCGATGCTGATGTAGACGGCCAACACATTCGCACCTTGCTCCTTACCTTGTTGTTCCGCTACATGCGTCCGCTCATTGAGGCGGGTTACGTCTATCTTGCGCAACCGCCTTTGTACCGCATTAAGTGGTCGAACGCCCCGCACGACTACGTGTACTCGGACGAGGAACGGGACGCCATGCTTGCGGAAGGGCAGAAGGCGGGCCACAAGATCCCTAAAGACAACGGCATTCAGCGTTACAAAGGTCTGGGTGAGATGGATTACCGCGAATTGTGGGACACCACCATGGACCCCGCTACCCGCACGTTACTGCAAGTCACGCTTGACGATGCCGCGGCTGCAGATGAAATGTTCAGCATCCTCATGGGAGAGGACGTGGAGGCCCGCCGGTCCTTCATCCAGACCAACGCGAAGGACGTGAGGTTCCTTGACATCTGAGGTGGTGCACGGCCGGATAGATCCGGTGGACCTGACCGGAGAAATGCACCGGTCATATTTGGATTACGCGATGTCCGTGATCGTGGGGCGCGCGCTTCCTGAGGTGCGCGATGGTCTTAAACCGGTGCACCGCCGTGTGCTGTATGCGATGTTTGACGGAGGCTTCCGTCCTGACCGCGCCTACTCCAAATGCACTCGCGTCACCGGTGACGTGATGGGTAAATATCACCCGCATGGTGATCAGGCGATCTACGACACCTTGGTACGCATGGTGCAGGACTGGTCGTTGCGCTACCCCCTCATTGATGGTCAGGGAAACTTCGGTTCACCCGGAAATGACCCTGCTGCTGCCCCGAGGTACACCGAATGTCGCATGGCACCGCTTGCGATGGAGATGGTGCGGGACATCGATAAAGAGACTGTCGATTTCCAAGACAACTATGACGGCCGCGAACAAGAACCCACGGTGTTGCCCAGCCGCTTCCCGAATCTGTTGGTGAACGGTAGTGCCGGCATCGCGGTGGGAATGGCCACCAATATTCCTC
>WTKG01000029.1 GCA_011524475.1 Demequinaceae bacterium | reverse complement strand
TTCCAGTACTCCTCGAGCGACTCCCCCTTCACCGCGAAAACAGGTACCCCTGCCGGAGAATCAAGGGTTCCTGCGCCCAGCACACACGCCGCCGCCGCCTCATCTTGTGTGGAAAATACGTTGCAGGAGGCCCACCTCACGTCGGCACCTAGCGCTGTAAGCGTCTCAATCAATACGGCCGTCTGGACAGTCATGTGAAGCGAACCTGCGATGCGTGCTCCTGCAAGAGGGCGGGCGTCGGAAAATTCTTCTCGTAGCGCCATCAGGCCCGGCATCTCATGTTCCGCCAGATCTATTTGATGGCGCCCCTCTTCCGCTCGAGAGAGGTCTGCAACAGCAAAGTCAAACGTCACTTACGGGCCTTTTTTCGACTCTTCTTGGAGGTTTTTTTACGCACATCAACCTCAAGATAAATAAGGCGAGCAGTAGGCACCGCCTCGCGCACAGCATCCTCGGCCGCATTGATACGAGCCGACATCTCTGAAACTTTCGCGTCAGGTTCACCCGCTACTTTTGCTACAACCAGCACATCTTCGGGGCCCAGGTGCATCGTGCGCATGCCGATCACGTCCTCAAAGCCGTGCTCTGCAAGAGCCTCCTCGATCTTGTCCACATCTTCCGGAGTTGCGGACTCTCCCATGAGCAGGGACTTCGTCTCAATTCCCAACACAATCGAAATCACTACCAGGAGAACCCCGATAGCCGCAGTTCCGACAGCATCCCAAATTCCGTTCCCAGTAATGAGTGTGAGGCTCACCCCGATCAGCGCAAATACAAGACCGAGCAAAGCGCCAATGTCTTCCAGCAAGATCACGGGAAGTTCCGGGCTACGCGAACGCCGCACAAAATTCGTCCACGACTGAGAACCACGCACAGCATTCGACTCCACAATGGCGGTACGCAACGAAAAACTCTCCAAGATAATTCCCACTATGAGCACTGTGACGGGCACCCACTGCCACGAAGTGATCGGCTCCGGGTGCTGAAACTTATGGGACGACTCATACAAGGAATACAGGCCACCCACAGCGAACAACACCACCGCAACTAAGAATGCGTAGTAGTACCTGGCCCGGGAGTACCCGAACGGGTGGCGGGGTGTCTCTTCACGTTTGGCTCGCTTGCCGCCATACAACAACAGTGCTTGGTTGCTGGAATCAGCAACAGAGTGAACTGATTCCGCCAACATGGCCGATGAGCCGGTAAGAAGAAAAGCGATGAACTTAGTAATCGCCAAACCAGTATTGGCAAACAGCGCCGCCAGGATCGCTTTGGTTCCTCCAGAAGCTGCCACTATTCGTCCCTTTCCCGAATAACCGCGAGCGCACGATCGCGGATGTGTTCCATATCGTCGGTATGTTCTGCTTCTACATTAAGCCTCACGAGAGGTTCTGTGTTCGATGAACGCACACTCACCCACCAGCGAGGCTCGTGTTCCCAGTGAGAAATAGTGAGGCCGTCTTCGTCATCCCATTCCACTCCAGTCGCACCCTCAACAAACTCTGCGCGAATGTTTTCCATCACGCGGGCGACATCCGCCACCCGGGAATTAATTTCCCCTGAAGCGACGTAGGGCGCGAATTTCTCCACCAAGACAGAAAGCGGGGCCTGCTGCTCCCCGAGGGCTGCCAGCACATGCATTGCTGCCAGCATTCCTGAATCCGCGTACCAAAAGTCGCGAAAATAGTAGTGCGCTGAGTGTTCGCCCCCGAATACTGCGTTGTTCTCGGCCATGAGAGCCTTCACGTAGGAGTGACCCACCTTGGAGCGGATTGTGCTCGCGCCTGCCTGCTGAAGCACCTCGGGAACCGCGCGTGATGACACCACGTTATGCACCACTACCGGGGGCACCTCCGGGGCCGCCTCGCGTGCCCGCGCACACTCACGAATTCCCACCAGGGCAGTAATCGTGGACGGAGCTACCGCAACCCCTCGTTCATCCACCACGAAGCACCGGTCCGCATCACCGTCAAATGCCAGACCCATGTCGGCGCCGTGGGAGCGTACGGCTGCCTGAAGGTCCACAAGGTTGCTGGGATCCAACGGATTGGCTTCGTGGTTCGGGAATGTGCCATCCAGGTCGAAATAGAGCGGAATGATCTCTATGGGTAAGGGAGGAAGCCCTGCCTGTGTTCCCAACACAGCCGGGACAGTGTGCCCTGCCATGGCATTGGCGGCATCCACCACCACTTTCAGAGGTCTGATCTGTGACACATCTACGAGACCGCGAAGAAAGGCACCATACTCCGCAAGCATTGCCCGCGACGACACTTCTCCTCGTGAGGATGCCACGGGGACCTGCGTCGCCAGATACTCGGTAGCAAGCTCTCGAATATGCGCTAAGCCGGAATCTTCTCCTACCGCACGGGCCAAAGCTCGGCACATTTTGATGCCGTTATATTCCGCTGGATTGTGGCTGGCCGTGATCATGGCGCCAGGGATTTCTAACGCACCTGAAGCGTGATAGAGGCCATCCGTGGAACACAACCCAATATCAATAGCGTCAAGACCGCG
>WTKG01000035.1 GCA_011524475.1 Demequinaceae bacterium | reverse complement strand
GCACAGAACAGGTGAACGCTATAACGCTGCTCGCCGCGCTCTTCTTTCTGCGCAGGTCCAATCCACGTCTCGCCCTCATTGGGTTTCCGAACCTGAAGTCGCAGACAAGGCTGTTCGAGACGCTACCGGGCGGGGATGGGACGAGTGGGTGGCAGTGATTGATTCCGGGCCGGGCAGGGAAGCGAAGCACCCTGATATCGCTGCGTGGCTGGCTGCGACCCACGAGGTGTCGCCTTGGTGGTCGCAAGGCATCACTGTTGGCTACGAACGGATCACTGGTGCACGCCTCCCTGGTCAAATGCCAGATGGAACCTTCACCGTTTCACGCAGTAGAACGCTAACTATGAGACCAGATGAACTCCGCGCGCTTGTGGAGGAAGACGACACCAGGCAGGCCTTATTCACGTCTATGGTGGCCACCCGCCTCTCACGTGAGGGCGTGAAATCGCCACGGTTTTCTCTCACCGATGCAGAATCTGGTGACGTGTGTGGAGAGCTTCTGGTGGGCTTCTACCCTGCGTCCTCAGGCGTAAAATTCACTATTTCTCACTCGAAGATTCCTTCTTTTGGGGCGACGGACGCATGGAAGGCTTTTTGGTCCGACTGGCTTGACGCGCTTGAGTAAAAGTGTCCGTCCGGTTGCTCCCCCGCTACCCGCACAGAGGTGCTGTGTATGACCAAGGGGTGAGAGCCGGGGCTTATTTCTCTTGTGCCCCGGCTTCAGCCTTCGGCTCGTGTGCTTCGTCTGCGTCACCGGCAGCGTCGTTATCCACGCCTTCGAACGAGAACTCCCCGAGGAGACCCTCACCTTCGGCATCGACTTTCACGATCTGACCAGAGGTGAACTCGCCAAAGAGGATTTTCTCGGAAATGGGATCCTCGATCTCGCGTTGAATGGCGCGGCGTAGTGGCCGTGCACCAAGCACGGGATCGTAGCCCTTTTCTGCGAGCAGCTTCTTGGCGGCCTCCGACAACACAATTCCCATGTCTTTGTCGCGCATCCGTTCGTCAAGACGCGCCACCATGAGATCCACAATCGAGATGATCTCGTCTTGTGTGAGCTGCGGGAAGACCACCACGTTATCCACTCGGTTCAGGAATTCTGGCTTGAGGTGGTCCTTCAACTTCGAATTCACCAACTTGACCATCTCGTCGTACGTGTGTCCGCCCTCGGTCACAGCCGAGAATCCGGTTGCTTGGCGACGTGAAATCGCGTCTGCACCCAGGTTGGAGGTCATGATGATGATGGTGTTCTTGAAGTTCACCTCACGACCCTGAGAGTCCGTGAGCTTGCCGTCTTCAAGAATCTGCAACAACGAGTTGAAAATATCCGGGTGGGCCTTTTCCACCTCGTCGAAGAGAACCACGCTGAAGGGCTTGCGTCGTACTTTCTCGGTGAGCTGCCCGCCTTCTTCGAAACCAACGTATCCAGGAGGCGCTCCGAACAGGCGCGCAACGGTGTGCTTTTCTCCGTATTCGGACATGTCGAGAGAAATAAGAGCCTCTTCGTCGCCGAACAAGAACTCCGCCAAGGCCTTCGCCAATTCGGTTTTTCCCACTCCGGTGGGACCAGCGAAGATGAACGACCCTCCTGGTCGTTTCGGGTCCTTGAGGCCAGCGCGGGTGCGGCGAATAGCTTGTGACAGAACTTTGATCGCCTGCTCTTGGCCAATGACGCGCTTGTGCAGTTCATCTTCCATGTGAAGCAGCCGTGCGGATTCGTCTGAGCTCACGCGCGCTACCGGCACACCTGTGGACATGGACAGGACTTCAGCAATGAGGTCCTCGTCCACTACCGCAGCGACATCGAGATCACCGGACTTCCAGGCCTTTTCTTTCTCTGCCCGTTCTTCCGTGAGCTGGCGTTCCACGTCACGCAGAGATGCCGCTTTTTCGAAGTCTTGGGCATCAATCGCAGACTCCTTTTCGCGTCGCGCATCCGCGATCTTGTCATCGAGGTCACGTAACTCGGGCGGGGACGTCATCCGGCGGATCCGCAGCCGTGCCCCAGCTTCGTCAATGAGGTCAATCGCCTTGTCTGGCAGGAAACGGTCCGAGATGTAGCGATCCGCCATCTGGGCGGCAGCAACGATCGCATCGTCGGTAATAGTGACGCGGTGGAAGGCTTCGTAGCGATCCCGCAAGCCCTTGAGAATCTCGATAGCGTGACTCAACTCCGGTTCCTGGACCTGGATGGGTTGGAAACGGCGCTCGAGGGCCGGGTCTTTCTCCACGTGCTTGCGGTACTCGTCCAATGTCGTGGCACCAATGGTCTGGAGCTCGCCACGCGCAAGCATCGGCTTCAGGATGCTTGCGGCATCAATCGCGCCCTCTGCGGCTCCTGCGCCCACCAGAGTGTGGATCTCGTCGATAAACAAAATAATGTCGCCGCGGGTACGGATTTCTTTGAGGACTTTCTTCAAACGCTCTTCAAAGTCTCCGCGGTAGCGTGAACCGGCTACCAAGGAGCCAAGGTCCAGGGTGTAGAGGTGCTTCTCTTTCAGTGTCTCCGGGACGTCTCCGCGCACCACAGCCTGCGCCAGGCCTTCCACCACAGCAGTTTTTCCCACGCCTGGTTCACCGATGAGTACCGGGTTGTTCTTGGTGCGCCTGCTCAGCACTTGCATGACTCGTTCCATCGCCATTTCGCGGCCGATCACGGGATCGAGTTTGCCTTCGCGAGCAGCCTGCGTGAGGTTGCGCCCGTACTGGTCAAGAACAGTTGAACCAGACGGTGTTCCTTCCTGTGGCCCACCGCCTGCAGTGACAGGTTCTTTTCCTTCGTATCCGGACAGGAGTTGGATCACTTGTTCGCGCACACCATTGAGGTCAGCCCCGAGTTTGGTGAGCACCTGTGCGGCGACTCCCTCACCTTCACGGATAAGTCCGAGCAGGATGTGTTCGGTGCCGATGTAGTTGTGCCCCAGTTGTAGCGCTTCTCTCAGGCTTAACTCCAAAACCTTCTTGGCGCGTGGGGTAAACGGGATGTGGCCGGACGGCGCGTGGGAGCCTTCACCGATGATTTCTTGGACCTGTTCGCGCACGCCATTGAGCGAAATATCCATCGCTTCGAGCGCTTTTGCCGCGACGCCCTCCCCTTCACGCACTAATCCGAGCAGAATGTGCTCGGTGCCGATGTAGTTGTGGTTAAGCATGCGTGCCTCTTCTTGGGCAAGCACCACCACGCGACGGGCTCGGTCGGTAAACCGCTCAAACATGGAATCCTCCTGGATAGCTACGTCCAGGCTAACCGTGCCCGGGGGTCACATATGGCGGTGTTCGCCACCGGCGGAGTCGTATGACACCAGCCCCTCACTCTCCACAATGAGTGTGACCGGCCCGTCGTTGACTAAAGACACCTGCATATCTGCACCAAATACGCCGGTCTCCACCGTGAGTCCACGTTGACGCAAAGCAGATACCACCTCGTCGACCAAGGGCTCGGCCACATCACCTCGAGCTGCCTGATTCCAGGTAGGGCGACGCCCCTTCTTCACATCTGCATACAAAGTGAACTGAGACACCACGATGATGGGAGCGTCTACATCGCTAGCGGAACGCTCGTGTGACAAGATGCGCAGGTCCGAGATCTTACGGGCGATGAGTTCTGCATCCGCTGAGGTATCTTCGTGGGTCACGCCGATTAACGCGACGAGCCCTTCGCCCTCAAACTCAGCAACCGTGTTGCCTTCAACCGCGACCGAGGCTCCGCGAGTTCTTTGGATAACGGCGCGCACTCACCAACCTCCACGCTCATTTTCTGAAGGATTTCTGCCGGGCAGGCGTCGTGGGCGCACATGAGGCCTCACATTGACGAGGTACACCAATGCGGCCACGATCGCAGCAATGCCCAACAGCGACAAGGGACTCGCGATGCCAGCTCCGATAGGCCAGGGAAGCCCCAGAAATCCCACCACTGCTGCTCCGCTAAGAATCCCCACCCAGAAGTTTTTGGTGCGTTTTCCGGCGCCAAGGTATGCCCCGGCCGGCGCGCGCACGGCGCTTCCGAGTGCCCACACCTGCACCGCAAAGGCCCCCACCGTAATGGCGAGGAATATCACTACTTGAATGTCTTGTACCACTAACTAAGGTCACCTCCGGGGGCGTCGCAACCCTTGCCCATTAAGAGACCCTTCTGAGTGGGGCCTACGGCTGGAGGGCGATCCACCGACTCGCCGTCGCGGTTCACGATTGCTTCTTGAGTTGCCGAAACTTCTTCGGAATCAGCACCAATGATCAGAGCGGCGTCTTCTGGCGTTGATCTCTTCACTAACCCCAAAGCGATGGGGCCGAGTTCATGGTGACGAGACACGGAAGTGACGTGGCCGATCACGGAGTCCGGATTGCTTGCCAATCGGATGGAGGCTCCGGCAGAGGGTATGGCGTGGGAGGAACCATCAAGATGCAGCAAGGTTAAGCGTCGCGGTGGTCGGCCTACATTGTGGACTTTCGCGACAGTCTCTTGTCCTCGATAACAGCCTTTGTCGAGATGGACGGCCGTCCTCAGCCAGTCATATTCGTGAGGTAATGCAGTGGCGTCCACTTCACGGGAGAAACGTGGCCGTAAAGCTTCGATACGTAAAGCTTCTGCTGCCCACGTTCCCGCAAGCATCCACCCCGCATCCAGGCGGCTGGCGATGGCCGCCATCAGATCAGAACGTGGAACCAGCACGAGACGCCACTCACGCTTCACCCCAGGATGTTCTGGCTTGCGGTGATAGGTAGTTCCCCCCGGTTGGATGCGCGGCCAAGGATCCACCCATGTCACTGGTTCATGTGTGGCCCCTGGAGTAGCAAGCGGCTCCCCGAGCGCAGCCCACTCGCTACTCACGTCTGTGATCTCGACGCGGAGCATGAAACGCATTTTTTCGAGGTGTGCGCGGAGGCCTTCAGGTTGCTCTGTGACGAGCCACGTGGTGGTCCCATCGTCTACGACATTGGCGACATATTCGATACGCCCCTGGGGAGACAAGATCATCCACTCTTGTGACTCGCCCACGGGTGTGTCGCTGATGACTTGTGTCCCCAACGTCGTGAGCCACGAAGTGCGGTCCGGCCCCGTCACAGAAATAACGCCGAGGTGAGACTGATCTACAACAGCACGACCTTCGATCAACGCACGCTGTTCCGCCACTGGGTCCCCGTAGTGCCACGCGACCCCGAGGTCAGGACCATCTGCTTCCACCGCTCCATTTCGCGCAAGAAGTGGACTGAGGTATGTGGTCTCCATAGTGACGGAACGCTCAGTCATCGTGGGAGATTCCATTCGACTCGACGCGTTCCAACTCCGCGCTGGCATAGGAACGCAGCTCGTGCCCGAATGCTGCTAAATCCCATGCCCACAAAAGCCGGCCTTTCACGAGTCCATACATACGAGTAGCTCCGCTGACCTCTGCCGCGGATTCCGTGCGTGCCATGAGATCCGTAGCCAGATCAATACGTCCTGATCCCACCACTCCGTAGTACATAGACATGATTCCGGATGCGTCTGATATCAGCACTTCTAGAGGAGACTGGCCTTCTTTTACCGTCACCCCTTGTGGAGGCCGCGGTGGTACTCGCCAAAAGCCAGATTCGGCTGACCAGACCTGGTCTTCCCCGTCTTCGTCCGTGAGTGTCATCTGGGCTCTATACGACAAGTATGGCCCACCGTCGTGGTCGAACTCCACGTCATGGACACACGTCACTCGCGGAATATTTGGGTATTCCACTATGCCTGTCCCGCGCCAATTCCCCACCAGCCATGCGAGCGGATAGGCCTCGGGAGCAAGGCCATCGGGGAGGATGAAACTCATGATTTGGGCGTCTTAAACAAGCGCCACACCATCACTGCGGACACCCACACCGTGGCGAGACCTGCCGCCACGGCGAGGCCTCCGAAGATCAACTCAAGGGTGTGCATATTCGCGTATTTACGTTCGCCGAGCACTCATGCGCCGGAGCACAAGATAAATTTCGCATCCAAGGCAAAAACCGAACACTGAGTTCAAGAACGAGGCGAACAGCACGAATCCTGCCCAGAGATAGATTCCCCAGGCGAGAGGTGCAAGACCGGCCACCGTGATCCATGCCATCACCGCGCCCGCAAGTGACATCGCAAGGCCCATTTGTTGAGCAAAACGAGGGGGCCGGAATGACTCCGTGAAAGCCGGGGGTCCAAGACGTGGTCGGATCAACGCCTTAAAGATGGCGGACTGCACTGTTGCCTGAGGCCCAATCGTGGCGCCTGGAAAAAACATGGCGACCAAGACGGTCAGCATCAAGGCAGCTGCCAGTAGTCCACCGCTGGCGACAAATAAAATTGCAGCTGCAGCGAAAACGAGAGTCACGGCTGCGCCGAAGCGATACCCACGGGGATCGATCTGGACATCGTTCACTGATGTACCGGGGGCGGCGACATCGTGTGGAGACATGTGTTCCTTTCCTCGTGCCGAGATTGTCCGTTATAAGGGAAGCGTCTCTCGGCGCACAGTAGATTTTACGTCAAATGCTGTATTCGTGATCCGGTGGAGGAATACGCGTCAGGGCTTCGTAGGCTTGATTGCGCGACAGTGTTCCCGACATTCTCACCACGGGCACTCCGTAGGAGTCGAGGACGATCACTGTGGGGGTGCGCATCACTCCATGTGTGCGAGCGAGATCCACATTTTCAGAAGCGTCTATTTCCACGAACTTTACTTCCTGGTTGTCCGCGACGACCTCCTGTAACAAGGCACGTGTTCCCGGGCACTTGGAGCACAACGGAGTAGAGAATTGGACAAAGGTGGCGTGAGCTCCGAGGGATGTTTTCAGTTGACGAGCAGTTAGTCTTACTGCTCCTTTGCTCACTTCTCGAATGACGCCTTCGCGCCGTTGCCACACAAAAAAGAAGGCAGTGGCGGTAGCAAGAATCACGACAATAGTGATGACGCCTTCCACAAACCCTCCTTACCCGATCAAGAGTCTCCCGGCTATGTACACCAAAACACCCGCAACAGTAACGGGAGTAATACCCGCCGCAATTCCCGACAGGCGTCGCGTATTTTCCGTATCTCGACGAGTGAGTTCGTGCACCACCACCACACTGGCGGCACACAACAGGCCGACCACTATTCCTGTCAGCCATGGCAGGCCGAACAGTAAGGCGCCGCTTGCTCCGCCAGCAATGCTTCCCAGCCCTAGTGCAAGCATGGCGTTGGTGGTCATTGTGCTGGTGGCGGCTGAGGCCACGGCTGCAACCGCAAGAGCGATCGCTCCGGTGACGACTAGTAATTCTCCTCCGGGGGTTCTTGCTGCCGCTATCCACGAAGCCGCCGATGTTGCGACGGCCACTCCAGTGACGTTTCCTGCGACAGCGGTGAGCACATGCCCGGTCGGGCTCGGGCGAATAACTTCGATGATAAGTGCGGCCAAAGCTCCGAACGCGAGAGCAATCACAATGTGCCGCATGAGTAGAGGACGCTCGTCACCGAGTAATACACCCACCGTAGCCAGGGCTCCAGAGCCCAACACAATTGCGGATCCTGTCAGCCATTGAGGGACCCACGTGAGGGCAGGCCATGACAGTGCCAGCACAAACACCGTTGTCACTATGACCAACGCAAGCCATTGATATCCGAAATACCCTCCGGCCGCGATAGCCGTTGCCGTAGCAAAGCCCACTGTCGCTCGCGTTCCTGGATTCATGAGCGTCAGTGTGCCATTCCTTGCCCAAGTACAGTAAATGGTAGGAAGCGAGGTTCCTGTGGCAGACCTGCTGGTTTTAACCCCTGACGAAGGTGGCGTACACGATACGCTTCCCGCTCTGGCGCTCTTGGGCCACCGCGTACGTTCCGTTGCGCCTGAGCCTGCTGCCATGGTCCAGGCAAGTGATGCCGACGTGTTGGTAGTGGACGCTCGCGGGGATTTGATTGCCGCCCGCACCACGTGTCGCCTGGTTCAAGCGACAGGAATATCTGTTCCCTTGCTGGTTGTCGTGACCGAAGGGGGAATGTCGGTCGTGGGAGCGGATTGGGGGGTAGATGACGTGATTTTGGCCTCCGCTGGCCCTGCCGAAATAGATGCCCGCATACGTCTGCTCGTAGGCCGTGCCGAACAGAAGGACCCCACCCATGCTGCCAGCGAGTTCAGTACGGGTGAACTGACTGTGGACACGGGCGGGTACACGGCACGCTTGCGTGGCAAGCCCTTAGATCTCACGTACAAAGAATTTGAGCTACTCAAATATTTGATGCAACACCCTGGTCGGGTCTACACACGGGATCAACTCCTTCAAGAAGTGTGGGGTTTTGACTACTACGGAGGTACTCGCACGGTAGATGTCCATGTGCGTCGCTTGCGTGCCAAACTCGGGAGCGAATACGAACATCTCATCGGTACGGTCAGAAACGTCGGATATCGGTTCGAAGCTCTTGCACAGATGCCCTCACGTTCTTCCTAGGCGAGCGTGAGAGTTTTTCCGAGATAGATTCTCCATTCCTCATCTGGCTGGGTAGTCTTAGGGAAATTCCACTGAAAGGGAGAGGGTATGGGCCGCGTCCGCAGACGGCTTTTTTCTCGACTTACCCCTTCCACTGAGCGCACGTTGGCGGATTTACTCCGTAGCGATCGGGTGGGTGGAGTTCTCATGTTGGTGGGAACCGTGGCTGCTTTGGTCTGGGCCAATAGCGGATTTGCGGGCATGTATGAGTCCATTCGTGATTTTGTCCCGATTGACCGCTCTCTCTATCTGGGTGCCGTCGAGGTCCACCTCGATCTGACGATGGCTCAGTGGGTCAAAGACGGCTTGCTCGCGGTGTTCTTCTTTGTGATTGGTTTGGAACTCAAGCGAGAACTCACGGTGGGGGAGTTGCGGCGTCCTGCAAGCGCAGTGGTCCCGATTGTTGCGGCTATTGGAGGCATGGTTGTTCCTGCGGCCGTTTATCTGATTGTCAACCTGCAGCCAGCAGGTCAGTTTGATGGATGGGCGGTTCCGGTCGCTACGGACATTGCTTTTGCCTTGGCCGTGGTCTCCGTTGTGGGGCGGCGACTCCCGAGTGCCTTACGTGCGTTCTTGCTCACGCTTGCGGTAGTAGATGACCTGTTAGCGATCATCATCATCGCGGTGTTCTTTTCTAAGGGATTTAACCTCTTGTGGCTGCTTGCCGCGGTCGTGGCAATTGCTGTGTTTGCGATTTTGGCTCATATGCGCCGCACCTCGCCGTGGCTTTTGATTCCGATTGCGGTAGTGGCGTGGGTGTGTACCCACGAATCCGGGGTTCACGCCACGATCGCAGGAGTCGCGCTTGGGCTTGCCGCTCCCGCGATTAAGCGCGAAAACGAACGTTCCAGCATCGTGGAGCGATGGGAACATGCGTGGGCTCCGTGGTCCTCAGCGATCGCTGTTCCGGTCTTCGCATTTTTTGCCGCAGGGGTGGCTATGGACGTAGGGGCGCTCGCGGCGGTTGCCTCCGACCCTGCAAGTCAGGGAGTTGCCTTGGGGCTTCTCATAGGTAAACCTCTCGGGATCGTGGTGGCGACGGCTTTGGTGGCGAATCTGTCGCGAGCATCTTTGGATAGAGGTTTGTCGTGGTGGGATGTACTTGGCATCTCTGTCGTCGCGGGAATTGGCTTTACCGTTTCCCTGCTTATAGGCGAACTCGCCTTTGGTGCGGAAGAGTCCGAAAAGGTTAAAGCCTCTGTACTCGTGTCTTCCGGGATAGCAGCCCTGGTGGGCGCTGGCATACTCGCGTGGCGTGATCGCGTCTATGGGCGACTGGCTCGTCAACGCGAGACGCCAGTGGAAGAAAACTAGTTTCACAGGCCTCACGCACAGATTATGTGCGAGACGATGAGCGCCCCACCTGTCCTGCAGACGGGCACAATGCCGCTATTTCACATGCCCCGCATTCAGGGACACGGGCTTTACATCGACGTCGCCCGTGGAAGATTATGCGGTGTGACCACAAAGTCCATTCCGGGTTTTCAATAAGTTCCATCAAATCGCGCTCCACTGCGACGGGGTCTTTTTGTTCAGTAAGCCCAAGTCGACGTGACAGACGACCCATATGGGTATCCACAGTGATACCTGGCGTATCAAAAGCGTTACCCAGGACCACATTGGCTGTTTTACGGCCCACTCCACGTAAGGTCACAAGATCTTCTAGTCGCGAAGGGACGTGGCCTCCAAAGCGCGTGACGATGTCAGAGCTCAAGTCAAGGAGCGATTGGGCTTTGGAACGAAAGAATCCAGTCGGTCGAATCAAGTCTTCTAGTCGAGAACGATTGGCGTGCGCCATATCTTCCGGAGATCCATACGTAGCAAAGAGTGCCGGGGTGACCTGGTTGACCCGCACGTCAGTGCATTGTGCCGACAGAACAGTCGCCACCAGCAGTTGGAATGGCGACTCGTAATCTAGTTCACACTGGGCATCTGGATAGACCGCGGCAAGTCTTCTATTGATGCGTCTGGCACGACGTTTCTTCCCGAGCTCTGATTCATGTGTCGCCACCGCCATGCCACCACTCTAAGACGGACTCAAGCGACCCCCGTGCCTGGCCGATAACTAACTCAGGACTAAGGCAGGAAAGGTCATCGACGTGAGTTCGAGCCACGATATTGCGTACTTGCGCAAGAAGCGACGCGGGATTCGCCGCGAAATCGCTCGTGTGCGCTGGTGGAGACAACTCTTGGGGTCTCGCCGGAATTTGACCATTGCCGCCCTGTCTCACGCGACGGAGGCCCAGACAGATCTTGATGCCACGTGGGAAGCCCTTGCTGCAGATGCTCCCACCCAGGGAGAACTTGCCGCAGCGATTTGGCCGGATCACCATCGCCCTACCCCCGCTTCCGTGGAAGACATTGGTACTCTTGATAACCGTCTTGGGGTCTACGAAGCGCGACTATCCGACAACCTTGAGGCAATCACACACGAGATGATTGACGCCATGAGCCAGGCTCATACGGAGGCTCCGCATGCCACATGATGCAGCGGCAGAAGACAACGTTCTACGTTCCTCTCCGCTCTTAGCTGGGTTGGATATAGAGACCGCTCACTCGCTTATTGCTGTCATGACTCGCAAGGTGTACCGCCGCGGAGAGGTTATTTTTTTCGAGGGAGCGCCTGGTGACGCCCTCTATGTAGTGGTGCGAGGCAAAGTGAAACTTGCGCGTACAGCGCGGGATGGGCGCGAAAATCTTCTGAACATATTTGGCCCCCCGGATGTGGTGGGTGAGCTCAGTGTCTTTGATCCTGGTCCGCGGGTCGCTCGGGCACACGTTCCAGAAGAAACTGTGGTGTACGAACTTACTCGGCGCTCGCTGGATACGTGGATGCGCACTCACCTCGAATATTCCAAACAGTTCTTGCGCATGCTTGCTAAGCGCATTCGGCGCATGAGCATCAACCAGGCAGACCTAGTGTTTACGGATGTTCCCGGAAGAGTCGCCAAAGCAATCTTGGATCTTGGTCAACGGTTCGGAAACCTTGACCGCGGACACGTAGTTGTGCGGCACGGGCTTACGCAAGAAGAAGTAGCACAGTTGGTAGGTGCCTCTCGAGAGACAGTAAATAAAGCGCTCGCGGACTTTGCCTCGCGCGGCTGGATTGATGTCCAGATGGGGGCTGTAGTGGTGTACGAACCAGATCGCCTTCGGGCCCGCTCACGCTAATTTTCGCGGACTGCCGCGATCATCTCTATTTCCACGGGTGCTCCCAGAGGGAGCGACGATACCCCTACAGCTGTGCGCGCATGCAAACCGGCATCGCCAAAAATGTCGCCCACGATCGCGGACGCCCCGTTGAGAACCTCGGCGTGGCCCTGAAAGTCGGAGGCCGCAGCAACGTACCCCGTTATCCGTACGATTTTCTCGATGTAATCGATTCCCCCAGCTTCGCTGGACACTGCTGCAATCGCGTTGAGTGCGGCGATCTTGGCGCATTCGTGAGCTTTCTCTACCGTGACACTTCCACTCTCTCCTACGAGTCCAGATGCCAATAAATCACC
This sequence comes from Demequinaceae bacterium, assembly GCA_011524475.1. GTDB lineage: Bacteria > Actinomycetota > Actinomycetes > Actinomycetales > Demequinaceae > WTKG01. The sequence continues at coordinate 1,358 of WTKG01000035.1, read as the reverse complement.
GTTCATAAAGGGAAGTTGCCCAGCGCTGTACACGAGGCCCTCATGTATGCGGGCGGGAACGTAATGCGCTACGGGAGTAGGTACCGGAGGTAACTCCAGTGCAAGAGACGCCAGTCGCTGTGAATGAGACACGAGTTACGTCTGTGGCCGCTTCAGGTATGCGACGATGTTTCCGCTTGGCATGATGACCACGGTGACGAGTTCCCAACCATCTTCGCCCCATTGATCCAGGATTTGCTTGGTCGCGTGATCAATCAGCGGAACGGTGGCGTATTCCCAGGTGGTCATGATGTGAGCCTAACGCGACTCAAGGGAACCTCTGTCGGGTCTTTATACGTTGTATGCGCGACGTAAGGTAGGTGGCATGGTCAAGACACATAAGTCAGCGACACGGGCAACTCTTCCGCAGGTGTTGGGTGCGGTGGTGGGTTTTATTGCCCTGTCTGCGCTCGGTGGGGTGCTTGTGGCAGGGCTGATGCTTCCTGTGGCCACGGTTGCGGGTTCGTCTGCCTCGGGAGCTATCGAGTTATTTGAAGAGCTTGACCCGGAACTTGCCCAACTAGACAAACTTCCTGAACAGTCGAACATTTACGATCGGCACGGCGAATTGATTGCCACGTTCTATGACGAAAACCGCGTTGTCGTTCCCTTGGAAGAGATTTCTCCATGGCTACAAAAAGCTGTGGTTGCCACCGAAGATCGACGCTTCTTTGATCACAACGGTGTAGACGGAGAAGGGTTGCTACGTGCAGTCGCCGTTAACTTGACCTCCTCCGACAGTCAAGGAGCGTCAACCTTGACCCAACAGCTCGTCAAAAACACTCTGTTGTCTGCCGCAGTAGCGAATGAGGACGAAGAGGCAATCAAAGCGGCTACGGAGGTTTCCCTTGCACGTAAACTCCGTGAAGCAAAGCAGGCACTCACGCTTGAGAAGCTCCTCAACGACACCTACGGCAATGATTGTTCTTCGACTGCACCCGAAGTCAATTGCGGCAAAGAAAAGGTGTTGGAGCAATACCTCAACATCGCGCAGTTTGGAATCTCTGTGTATGGAGCAGAGGCTGCAGCGCGGTTTTACTTCGATAAGTCGGCTGCTGATCTCGATGCCTTAGAGTCCGCCACCATTGCAGGGATCACGCAAAATCCCTCCAAATGGGATCCGACGCGTTTCCCTGAGAACACTGTGATTCGGCGAGACACGGTGTTGCTGGTGATGAATCAGCAAGGGATGATTACCGACGAAGAATTCCGTGCCTATGTGGACACTCCGTTAGAGGATTACCTCAACATTACGCGGCCCAAGTTTGGCTGTGTGGCCTCCCAAGATGCCCCGTTCTTTTGTGACTACGTTGTCAAGG
>WTKG01000065.1 GCA_011524475.1 Demequinaceae bacterium | reverse complement strand
GGATACACGGCGTCCGCACCAGAAAGCTTCGCTACCCGCACAATCTCGCTGGGAGTGAGGTACGCCCTGACCGGGTGACCTACCTGGCCGATTTGATAGGCCTCGTCTGCCTTGAGCCGATGCTCCGACATGCGGTCCTCATAGGGAAACACCGCAACTGTCTGCGAACCGAGTTCGTATGCGGCGCGGAACGCACGCACGGCAATCTCGGCACGGTTTGCCACCACTATTTTGTGGAACATCTAGACCCCTTCTGTTTCTGGGTACATTCTGGCAGGTCACTCGCCACTTGCGCGCATAGCGCCCAGGATTGCGTTCACAGCGTTGTCTTGCGTAGAGCCGGTACCCAGGAGTGCGAGGACGGCACGGCTGAGATGTTCCGCGCCCGCTGCGTCCTGAGAGTCCGCTCCGAGTGCCACTCCTGCTTCTTCGTGAGCGTGTGCCAGCTGCGCCTCCACGGCAACGCGCGCCTCGCCCTCCAGTTCGGGAGCAATAACCCGCGGGTACAGTGCGGAAAGATCCAGCAGGGCGCCACGCCCGTCAAGAGAGTCCCGTAAACCGGATGCGTCGAGTGTTGAGCCGTTGCGTTGGCGCAGTTCCGCAGCCCAGGAGCGCACCATCCCGACCGTCAAGGTGGCAAGAATGGACCATTTTGATTCGTGGTAGCCGTACAACGCTGCCTTGCTGATGTGCACTCGCTTCGCCACCCCGGTCATGGTGAAGGCATGCATTCCGCGTTCATCGAATTCGTGTCGAGCGGCCAACACAATTGCCGCCTCACGCTCCTGCTTTTCGTCGTCACTGCGGGCGCGCTTGTACTCGGGGTTGAGGTCTGGCTGGCGAGAAGAAGGCACCACCCCAGTCTAATGACCGCTAGTCAGTAACGCTAGGGCTTAAGAGGCGGAACTACGTGCCTCGCGGCGAGCCGCAAGCTCGTCCACCATTCCCTCGGGAGCCTGAGGCATATCTTCGGGGCGCACCACCGGGAGTGAAGCGAGAGAGCCTTCGAGTTCGCGCCACACCTTGCCCAACGCAATGCCGAATACCCCTTGACCGCCTTGCACCAAGTCAATCACTTGGTCATCAGAGGTGCACTCATAGACAGAAGCGCCATCGGACATCAACGTGATACGGCTGAGATCCTCTACCCCACGTTCCCGCAAGTGCTCCACGGCAGTACGGATTTGCTGCAAAGACACACCGGAGTCCAACAGGCGCTTGACTACGCGCAACACCAAGATGTCTCGGAATCCATACAGGCGTTGGGTTCCGGAGCCGGTAGCCGAACGCACCGTGGGCTCCACTAGGCCCGTGCGAGCCCAGTAGTCAAGCTGTCGATAGGTAATACCTGCAGCCTTGCACGCGGTGGGACCACGGTAACCTGCGTCTTCGTCCACGGTGCTTGTCTCACCGGAATCAAACAGGGTTCCCTGATGTCGCGTGGTGAATGAATCACGCTCGTCGTAGGTCATGTGTGCTCCTGGAACTGTGACGGATCTTCAGAGTAGCGCGCATCGAGCATCGTATGTGGATTCTGTAGAGGTTTGTGCTGGCGTGTCGCACCCCTTACGCCCCGCCTTGTTTATTCAGCTGCAGCGTAGAACGTCAGCCGGTACTTACCTACGTGAACCTCGTCGCCCGTGCTGAGTTTGCGGGACGCGACTCTTTCGTGGTTCACATATGTTCCGTTGAGGGAACCTGCATCGCGTGCATAAAAATCGCTGCCATCCCGCTCAAAACGTACGTGTTCACGTGACACCGTCACATCGTCAAGAAAGATGTCGCATTCGACGCCTCGTCCCGCAGTCGTGACCGGGACATCCAAAAGGAATCGTGCCCCTGTTTGAGGGCCATGATGCACGATCAGAAGGGCCGAACCTGCAGGCAATGCCTCCACTGCGGCCTGGTCTTGTGCGGTCAGGCCAGCGGAAACCGGGGCATCGTCTCCCGTGAGGGGGCCGTGAACGGACATGGTCTGTTCTGCTGGAGTCTCGTCTTCAGTCATCTCGTCTCCCCTCTGCCTCGTCCCCCATGGTACGCGGTGACGAGCGCATCTGCCCGAATAACTCACGCACATAGCCCACACCTGAATACCAGTACAGGTATGCGGCGACGCCGAGCCCGACCAGAGCCAGGTACCACAACGGCTGGAACCACTCGAAGCCGATATAGGCCAGCGGCAAAAACACGTACAGCCCGAACGTGGCAGATTTACCGGAGAACGTCACTGCGGGAAGGGAGCGGATTCCTCGCGTACGGGCTGCCCACAGCGCAGACATCACGGTGACGTCGCGTGCAAGAACAATCACTGTCATCACCAGTGGAACGACGTCACGAAAGGTGAGCGCAATAATCACGGCGGCAGTGGTGACGCGATCGGCAACAGGGTCCAACACCCTTCCCAGGCGGGACGACATGCCTAGTCGCCGCGCAAGGAACCCGTCGAAGAAGTCGGTAATTCCGGCCAGGGCGAGCGCGCTAATGGCCCACAGGTCGTAGCCGGCGATCATTCCCCACAAAAACACTCCCGCAAGCACAAACCGCAGGCC
>WTKG01000009.1:1627-2559 GCA_011524475.1 Demequinaceae bacterium | reverse complement strand
TCTGCAGAATCGACCTCGACGCTTGGATATTCCACGAATCCAGCGTACGGGCGCATACACTCGGCCTGTGACTCGTCGCACCCGGGTGCCCTGGTATGCCCTCGGTCTTGTTGCGTGCCTTGGAATCGTGGCATGCGCCCCGACCGAAGTCATTCCACCTGCCGAGACCGTCACATTGGTTCCACGTGAACAACGTGTAGATGTTGCGCTGCCTCCGGAAGACCCGCGTCCCCCGGAGGTGTGGCCGCTCACCGGATTAGAAGTGGCAGAGTCGGACCTCGCGAATCAGGGACGCAGTGCCATTGCCATCAAAGTCGAAAATTCGCTTTCCGCCAGGCCTCAAACCAATCTGGACAGAGCCGATGTGGTGTACGAAACCGTGATTGATTATGGGATCAGTCGCCTTATCGCGGTGTATCACTCTGACTACCCCAAGACTGTTGGCCCTATTCGCTCTATGCGGCCTATGGATCACAACATCATTGGTCATCTGGACGGACCTCTCGTGTTTTCTGGGGCACAAAGACGATTTATTTCGGCAGCGGACAATGCCGGCCAGGACCTCTTGGCGCAAGACGTGGGGAGCGCTGGATTTTTCCGGGTCTCTACCAACTATGCCCCTCACAACCTGCACGGCACGGTGAGTGAGTTCTATGATCAGGCACGCCCCAAAGCTGCTCCGGAACCTGAATTCACTTTCTCGTATCCGGGGGAGGACAACACAGCGGCGCTACTGGGCACGCCCGTGTCTGTGATTGACATCTATATGTCGCCGTATTCTCAGCCAGAGTGGAAGTGGAACGCTGACCAAAATAGATGGTTGCGCTGGGAAGGTTCCTCCAAGCATGTCACGTTTGATGGTGACCAGATCTTTGCCGACAACGTGGTAATCCTCAGGGTTGAGGTCAAATTCACGTCCCGTGTTTCTGGTG
>WTKG01000009.1:0-1617 GCA_011524475.1 Demequinaceae bacterium | reverse complement strand
GCTTTAAAAAGAGTAGGGCGATTCGCCCCAGGAGGGCGGTCTCTTTTCTAGGAACGCGTCGCGGCCTTCCTGTGCTTCAGGCGTGCCATAGGCAAGCCGTGTCGCTTCTCCCGCGAAGACTTGCTGTCCAGCAAGGCCATCGTCCGCAAGGTTGAAGGCGAATTTGAGCATGCGGATCGCTTGGGGGGACTTAGTTGCGATTGTGGCAGCCCAGTCTCGCGCGGTTGTTTCTAATTCTGCGTGAGGAACGGCGGCGTTCACCACACCGAGATTAGCGGCAGCATCCGCTCCGTAGGTCTCTGCGAGAAAGAAGATTTCGCGAGCTTTCTTATCCCCTACCTGTCGAGCAAGTAACGCACTTCCGTAGCCCCCGTCGAAGGAGCCCACGTCTGCGTCTGTTTGCTTGAACCGGGCATGTTCTTGGCTCGCAAGGGAGAGGTCTGCCACCACGTTAAGGGAGTGGCCACCGCCTGCTGCCCAGCCGTTTACTGCGGCAATCACCACTTTGGGCATGGTGCGCATCAGTCTTTGCACCTCAAGAATGTGAAGCCGGCCTCCGGCAGTGCCAGTCTCGTCGTATAGGTATCCGTCCACACCGCGTACTTTTTGATCTCCTCCTGAGCAAAAAGCGTGGCCGCCGTCCCGCGGTGAAGGTCCGTTTCCGGTGAGAATCACGGCCGCGATGTCGGCAGAAATTCTTGCGTGGTCGAGCGCCTTGTACAGAGCATCTACTGTCTGAGGCCTAAACGCGTTGCGCACCTCCGGGCGATTAAACGCGATGCGCACCACCGGGAGGTCACGTTCTTTCTTTCCGGTGCGATCAACGCCCCGGTGGTATGTGATGTCTGAATCCGGGAAGCCGTCGATGGCTCGCCAATGCTCTGGCTCAAAGATGTCGGAAACGTCTGCAGGGATTGTGCTCACAAGATGAGCCTACAGAGGTCGCTTAACTTTACGCGTGCCGTAAGCCCCACAAGGGATGTACGAGACTAGTGTGAGAGTGTCTACAGCCAGCACCGATCGTGATGAGAGGCACATGAATGACTAAAGCTCTGGTGTCGATCATCACTGTTCTGGTGCTTGTCGTACTGGGACTTCTGGGAGTCGTACTTGGCTGGTGGTCGTCACTCACGGGAGGCGACACGGGACCCTCCCCTTCCCTTAGCCCCGAACCCACCTTCGTCGAGCGGTCTGTCACGACTGGCCCCCATGTGCCTACCGCACGGGCACTCACTCCCGTGGCTCTCCAGAGCGTGACCGCCGATTGGGTACTGGCTATCTATAACTCCGATTCTTTTGACGACGCCGGGAACCTCACCCCAGGAACCAAAGTCTTGTACCTGATCTCGCCGGAAGGGGATCGGAGTGAAGTGGTCAACCTTACGGACGCCGGATTCGAGGACCCGGACTTGGTGGCATGGAACTACGCGACCGGCGACGTACTTGTGAGTGATGGAAGTGACGCCGGACCACGTCTGGCCGTCATCCCGTTGAAGACAGGTGAGATCGCTTCCGAGTGGGTCTACTGTGGCGGTTCCGCTTTTGTCACTGGACAGAGCGTGAGTGAAGGATGGCTGCTGCGCGGTTCGTGTGATGAATCCGGAATAGACGGGGTGT
>WTKG01000127.1 GCA_011524475.1 Demequinaceae bacterium | reverse complement strand
ACGGAGGGCCCTCCGGGGATCTGCTTCTCACCATTCATGTCGCGGCACATCCGGTATTCACTGCTGAAGGCAAAAATCTTCATGTACGCGTACCTGTCACTGTGACGGAAGCGGCTCTGGGGGCCACCATCGAAGTCCCGACCCTCAACGGAGACAGGGTCAAAGTAAAGGTCCCGGCAGGAACTTCTTCCGGGACCACCTTGCGCGTCAAAGGGCACGGACTCACCCATGAACGTAAGGCGGGGGACCTCTTCGCAACCGTAGAGATACACGTGCCAAAAAAGCTTTCCAAGCAAGCCAAAGAATCTCTTCGCGCACTTGCGGAAGCAATGCCACAAGATGTCCGTTCGCCTTGGCTCGCGGAGTCAGAGCGGTAACGTAGACACGGGAGGGCATCGATGGACCAGCCAGACGTAGATGAGCCGGTATTCCCCATTTCGGCTGCCGCTGAACTGGCGGATATGCACGCCCAAACCTTGCGGCAATACGATCGCATTGGCCTGGTGGTGCCCCAGCGGCGCGCAGGAGGGGGGCGGCGTTACTCCCTGAGAGATGTAGCCGTGTTAAGGCACGTGCAACAGCTCAGTCAAGAAGAAGGCATCAATCTTGCGGGTATTGCCAGAATTCTGGCTCTCCAAACACAAGTCCAGTCGCTGGAAGCGGAACTTGAGAAACTCCGGGCTCGTGCCGCCGGTGACACGCGTGTGTTTGCCTCAGACCAGGGGGGGCGGGTCGTGATCATGGAGCGTGGACGTCGCGCTGCACGTTCGGAGGGGCGATCACTTGTGCTGTGGCGCCCTCGCTCACGCACATAACCCAGCTTCCCTTCCCCTCTCTCCCCTTCACACAAGACGCGTACGATGGTGCTGTGAGTACGGAAAATGCAGTAGAAGCCAACGGGCTAGTAAAGAGCTTCAAGAAAACCAAAGCTCTTCAAGGGGTCGACCTCACCGTGCCGCGAGGAACAGTGCTTGGTGTACTCGGGCCGAACGGCGCCGGAAAGACCACCGCAGTCCGCATTCTTGCCACACTCTTGCAACCTGATGCCGGCAGCGCCACAGTCGCAGGTTTTGACGTAGTCACACACCCTGCGGAAGTGCGCAAAAGGGTCGGGCTCACGGGACAGTATGCCTCCGTGGATGAAGAGCTCACGGGGCGCGAAAATCTGGTGATGATCGCGCAACTACTCAACATGTCCCTCACAGATGCACGCAATCGTTCTACCCAACTTCTCGAATGGTTCGATCTCACTGCCGCGGCAGACCGCAACGCCAAAACCTACTCAGGCGGTATGCGGCGGCGCCTCGACCTTGCCGCTTCATTAACCGGACACCCCGATGTGGTGTTCCTCGACGAACCCACAACCGGGCTCGACCCCGCAAAACGCGAAGACATGTGGGACGTGGTGCGTGACATTGTGGCCCAGGGAACGTCAGTGTTGTTGACCACCCAATACCTGGAAGAAGCGGATGCCCTTGCAGACGACATTGTGGTGATCGATAAAGGAAAGGTCATTGCTCACGACACCGCTAGCAACCTCAAAAGAATCGTCGGCACCCAAACATTGCGCATCCACCCCACGGACGCTAAAGACATCGACGCCACTCGGGCGATCCTCGAATCTGTAGGCACCGCAGGGTCGGCAGTGGCCGAGCCGCGTCGTGGTGAACTTGCGGTTCCCGTGAGCGGGCAACAAGCCTTGGAAAAGGCGCTGCGAGCGGCAAAAACACAAAAAATTACGCTGACAGAAGTGGCTTTACAGCTCCCAAGTCTGGACGAAGTCTTTTTCACCCTGACGGGCGAACGTAACCACTCCACTCCACATCCCGAGGAGGAATCGTGACGACTCGTTCCACCCGCACACGTGAGGTCACTACTGAAAGCACACAGATCGAGTCAGGGCCTTTTGATGTCGTCCGCCACTCATGGGTACTTGCGCGACGTTCTTTGGTGAAGACGTGGCGAACGCCTGAGGGTCTCATCGATGTGACCCTGTCCCCGATCATGTTCACTCTGTTGTTCACCTACATTTTTGGAGGCGCAATCGCCGGCTCCGCCGCAGACTATCTGATCATTTTGATTCCGGGACTCATCGGACAAAACATTGCCTTCGCCTCTGTGGGAATCGGAATCCAACTCAATGCCGATATGGAAAAAGGCATTTTTGACCGCTTCCGTTCGCTCCCAATCTCGAGAATCTCACCGCTTCTCGGGGCAGCACTCGGAGACATTGTGCGCTATTTGCTGTTAATCGCAATCATGATAGGAACCGGCTACTTGCTTGGATACCGCATTGAAACGTCAATTGTGGAATTCCTGGCCGGATGTCTTCTCGCCATCATTTTCGCGCTCTGCCTCGCATGGGCACCCATGCTGGTCGGTCTCATTGCGCGTTCCCAAAGAGCCGTTCAAGGCATTGTGTTTATGACGCTTTTCCCCCTCACTTTTGCCTCCAATGCTTTTGTCCCTACGGAAACTATGCCGGGATGGCTTCGCGCTTTCGCGAACGCCAATCCGTTGTCAAGTCTTATCGAAGCATTACGAGCGTTGTGGTCCGGTGTAGGGC
>WTKG01000133.1 GCA_011524475.1 Demequinaceae bacterium | reverse complement strand
GCCTAGCTATATTGGCCATGGCGGCTTAAGCCGCCATGGCCAATATAGCTAGGCGGCCGCGTGCTTCTTCAAGTGCGATCTCAGCCTGTGCAACACGAGTATTTGCGGCAAAGAGTTGGCGTTGCGCCTGCACGTTCGCCCACTGTGCCTCTGCATAACTTTCTTGTGCGATCCGCGCCTCAACGTCCGCACGGTGAAGAGCTTCTTCCAACGCAATAATCGCTGCGTCCAATTCTTGAACAGAAGCAGCAGCATTGCGGGCAGCCGCCTTCGCGGCGGCTACTTCATCTGCTCCAGGATAATCCGCGGCACGTGCTGAAGTGGGGGTAGCAACCACTGCCACTGTGGACAGAGTGAGGGTAAGAACAACCCAGAGCGCTACACGACGAATGCCGTGCGTCCATGTAGACGGAGCGTCCACACGTTCCTCACCCATGCTAGATACCTCTTATCTACGCAACACTTCACATGAGTGAATGTCGCTCTTGTCCCTTTTGTCGATGTTAAATGGATAGCGTTACAGTTCAAACGGATGACGTGTGAGATTCGTCTCACAGGCGTGTTATCGGCATCAGAGTGCTTTTTCTCAAGGCCGAGAATAAATTCCCTGCCCGGTATCCAAGGCAAAGACGGTGCTCTAGGGTTGTTTCTCTATGGATGACGACGGGATTGAGACAGATGCATGGGCCTCAGACGAAGGTCCCCGTGCTGACGATCCCATCCCTGCTTCCGCCGCCTGGTTGCCTGAATACCCAGTAGGAAGGCGCCAATTTTTTGACCTAGGCGACCTCCCCTTAGAGGCAGACCCGCTGGGAATCCTTCGTGGCGTGCGAGTCGCGTACGAAACCTGGGGCACACTGAACGCGGCAGGCGACAACGCCATCTATGTGGCTCATGCCCTCACAGGAGATTCTCACGCCACCGGACACTCTCAAGCTGGCCACCTCACGGGTGGGTGGTGGAACGCAATGGTCGGCCCTGGAAAACCTGTCGACACGGACCGCTACTTCGTAGTGTGCGCCAACGTGTTGGGAGGATGCCAAGGAACCACAGGGCCCGCGAGTGCGCACCCAGACGATGGAAAACCCTGGGGATCCCGCTTCCCCTATGTGACGATGCGAGACTTGGTGAATGTAGAGATCGCTCTTGCGGACCATCTCGGCATCAGTTCCTACAAGATGATTACCGGGCCCTCCATGGGAGGGATGAGAGCAATTGAGTGGACCGTCATGGCACCCGGGCGTGTGCGCAGCATTGCCCCCGTTGGTGCAACGCCAGCAGTAACCGCCGACCAGATTGCGTGGTCAACCGGACAAATCGCGGCAATCAAAGCAGATCCTAAGTTTCGCGGTGGAGATTTCTATGGCGCTGCAGACAACGACGGGCCTCACGTAGGGATGGGCATCGCACGCATGATTGCTCACACCACCTACCGATCGGAGAACGAACTGGCCGAACGTTTCGGGCGCACCTACCAAGCAGGAGAAAATCCCATTGGCGGTGGCGGACGTTTTGCCGTGCAGTCGTATCTCGAACACCATGCGCGCAAACTCGCACGACGATTCGACGCAAACACATACATTCGTTTGGCTCAGGCAATTCAGTCCCACGATGTGGGGCGCGGCCGTGGGGGCCTCGAAAAAGCACTTGCTACTGTGAAAATTCCTGCCCTTGTAGTCGCAGTTGATTCCGATCGCTTGTACCCAGTAAAAAACTCTGAACTGCTGGACTCTCTCTTATCGGGGTCTGATGGCGTCAAACTTGTGCATTCCGACGTCGGTCATGACGGATTCCTCGTAGAGTCAGGCCAACTGAATGCCTTTGTCGCGGAGTTCGTAGAAGGAATCGAGTGAAAACTCCGTCGGCAGACTCCACAGATGCTGACCTTGCGGCCGCTCTCGCTCATCTGGCGGGAGCCACGCTGCTCACCACCCGTGAAGAACTAGGCGCTGCAGGCGTCACCGGCAAAGCCCTGGGAAAAGCAGGGGACGTTGCGGCGCAGAAGGTGATTGCGAAAGCCCTCGAGGGATCGCGGCCAGGAGATGCAGTGCTAAGCGAAGAAGCCCCAGATGACCCCTCCCGGCTGTCTGCTGAGCGCGTGTGGATCGTCGACCCCCTTGACGGAACTAAGCATTTTGCTGAAGGAAAAAACGAGTGGGCCGTGCATATCGCATTGTGGGAGCAAGGCCACCTCACAGTAGGGGCCGTGGCGCTCCCCACCGAAGGGGTGGTGTTGCGTAGCGACGAAGTTGGCGCACCATCCTCGACGGCTGGAAAGCCGCTGCGCATAGCGGTGTCGAGTTCACGCACCCCACCCATTGCTCGGGAAGCAGCACAATCTCTCTCCGCAACACTGGTGCCTATGGGCAGCGCAGGAGTCAAGATCGCTTCGGTGATTCGTGGCCAGAACGACGCGTACATCCATGCAGGGGGACAATACGAATGGGATTCCGCAGCTCCCATAGCGCTGGCTCGCGCTGCCGGGCTTCACACGTCGCGACTAGATGGTTCGGACCTGCTCTATAACCGGAAAGACCCCTACCTGCCTGATCTTGTGGTCACCCGCGC
>WTKG01000158.1 GCA_011524475.1 Demequinaceae bacterium | reverse complement strand
TTGCTCGCGCGCTCATGGCAGACCCGGAGATTTTGATTCTTGACGAGCCCGGCGCCGGGCTGGACTTTATGGGCCGCGAAGAAGTGCGAGAGGCCCTCACGGAGCTCGCGGCAAGCCCACAGTCGCCGGTGTTGATTTTGGTGACGCATCATCTGGAAGAGATCCCGGCGGGCTTTACCCATGCTTTGGTGATGAAAGAAGGCTCGGTGGTGAGCTCTGGGCCTATCGCCGAGGTAGTGACGTCAGAGCATATGAGCACCGCTTTCGGCACGCCTGTAGAGGTGTCTTTCGCAGACGCACGTTGGTCGGTCGCACGAGCGTAGAAAAGGTAGAATAGAACCATCACGAAGGGAGGCGCACATGCAGTCCACATGGTGGTTTATTGCGGCCCTTGTTTTCGGTATTGCCGAAGTTTTCACCCTTGATTTGACGCTACTCATGCTTGCAGGTGGTGCTCTTGCTGCAGGGGGAGCCTCCTTGCTGGGAGCACCGTTGTGGCTTTCTGGCGTGATTGCCCTCGTGGTATCCGCGCTGCTGTTGTTCGCGTTGCGTCCATGGCTGTTGCGTTCTTTGAAGGCGCGTGGGGCAGTCGTGGAAGAAACGAATGCGGCTGCGCTTGTAGGGCAAGAAGCGAAGGCCATTACCCCCGTGACGGAAGACGCGGGCCGGGTCAAACTTGCAGGCGAGGTGTGGAGTGCCCGTACGGAAGACGACGCCGCAGAGATCGCGGAAGGCGCGGAAGTCACGGTGCTGCGCATCCAGGGCGCCACGGCCATCGTTGCCCCGGAAAAAGTGTCGTAACCAACTTTGAGCGTTGAGTAAGGAGCCAAGATGAGTGTGCTGAACCTGCTGGATTCTTTGTGGCAGATTGTGCTGGCGGTAATTGCGGCAATTTTTGTGATCACTGTGATTGCGCGGGCCATTCGGATTGTGCCGCAGGCCTCGGCTTTTATCGTGGAACGTCTGGGGCGCTATAGCCGCACCATGCATGCGGGTTTGCACCTACTCGTGCCGTTCATTGACAAAGTGCGCGCCAAGGTGGACCTGCGTGAGCAAGTGGTGTCCTTCCCGCCGCAGTCGGTGATTACCTCCGACAACTTGGTGGTGGAGATTGACACGGTCATTTACTTTCAGGTGACGGACCCCAAGGCTGCGGTCTATGAGATCGCGAACTACATCCAGGGTGTGGAACAGCTGACAGTGACCACGCTGCGTAACGTGGTGGGAACCATGGATCTGGAACAAACTCTGACGAGCCGTGAACAAATCAATGGCCAGTTGCGTGGAGTGCTGGATGAGGCAACGGGTAAGTGGGGGCTACGTGTGAATCGAGTGGAGTTGCGGTCGATTGAACCGCCGCTGTCCATTAAGGACTCCATGGAAAAGCAGATGCGTGCCGAGCGTGACCGGCGTGCGGCCATTCTTCACGCGGAAGGTGTGAAGCAGTCAGCAATTTTGGAGGCGGAGGGCGCCAAGCAGTCCGCTATTTTGCGTGCAGAAGGTAACGCTCAGTCGTCCATTCTTGAAGCCGAGGGTGAAGCACAGGCGATTTTGCAGGTGTTCGATGCTATTCACGAAGGTGACGCAGACAGCAAGTTGCTGGCGTACCAGTACTTGCAGATGTTGCCGGAGATTGCCCAAAACGAGTCCAACAAGGTGTGGTTTGTGCCGACGGAGTTCACGGGCGCATTGAAGGCTGTGGCAGCGGGCTTTGGAGCGACGGAGGAGCCAGAGCCGCTCAAGAAGGCCAAGACCCGCACCGCCCGCACCAAGCGCACGAGTGCGTTGAAAGACCCGGCGGCGGCCCTTGCCGAGGCAAAACAGCAGGTGGCGGACGCCACGGGTGACGCCACCACTCAAGGCACCAAGAGTGGCAAGCCGTTTGACCCGGAGGTCGAGAAGGGTCAGTAGTGAGCGCGGTTGTTCCGCTGGCGGACGCGCCAGCGGAGGTGTTAGCGGATTTCACACACCTCACGGATGTGGGGCTTCGGCGCAGGCTGGAGCCCGAGCGGGGTCTGTATATCGCCGAGGGCGCCACGGTGATTGGGAGGGCGTGTGCTGCGGGGCACCGACCACGCGCTTTCCTGGTATCTGAACGCTGGTTAGATGGAGTTCGGCCGCATCTGGACAGATTTCCGGACGTGCGGGCCTATGTGGGCTCCGAGGCGGAACTGGAAGCGGTGGCAGGGTTCCACGTGCATCGCGGTGCGTTGGCGTCTATGCATCGTCCGGCTCCCCGGCAGCTTGCTGACGTGTTACGTGGCTCTCGACGGATAGTGGTTGTGGAATCGGTGGTGAGCCACACCAATGTGGGGGCTATTTTCCGTTCCGTTGCAGGCCTGGGCGCGGACGCCGTGGTGTTGACCTCCACGAGCGCGGACCCGTTGTATCGCCGTGCCGTGCGGGTGTCCATGGGGACCGTGTTTCAGGTGCCGTGGGTGCGCGTAGAAGACTTCACAGACGCGGTGACGCACCTTCGTGATGCCGGTTTTGTGACGGCCGGCTTGGCGCTTGCTGACGACGCTGCGGAATTGGGGCAGTGGCAGCCCGAGCGCGACAAGATTGCGCT